>NZ_JBEXNT010000172.1:0-16844 GCF_040611255.1 Kitasatospora sp. NPDC002965
GGCCCCCCGGCGCTGCCCCGGGGGGGGGGGGTGGGGGCGGGGTGTTGTCGGCCCCTCTTTCCCCCCCCGCCGGGGGGGGGGCGGGGGGGGGGGGGGGGCCCCCCCCCCCCCCCCCCGCCGCGCGCGCGGACATGGGGTAACGGCCAGGTACGGTCCCAGGATGAGCAGCTCCGACCTCTCTCTCCAGGACCTCGTCTCGACCGCCATTGAGGACACGGTGGCCACCGCCAGCCCGGCCGCTGGACACTGGCTGGTCGCAGAGCTGGAACAGCGAGGCCCCGAGGCCACGTGGGGCGGTGTCCAACTGCTGTTCGCCCCCTTGGCCGCCCGGCCCGCCTACGGGCTGCCACCCCACGAAGCCGCCGACCGGCTGCGCCACACCGCCAGGACCGCCCAGCCCGACGTCGCCCTGGTCCTGTCGATGCGGCTCGCCCACTGGGAGAAGGGCACCGAGGCCGTCGCCCAGTTGTGGCACGAAGCTCCCGCGGCGCTGCGCCGGCCCGCGTTCATGCACTGGCTCATCTGCTACTGCCTGGTCATCGGGCACGGGGGGATCCGGCTGAACGCGGCGGACACAGCCGTCCTCGTCCGGCGCGCGATCCCGCCACCGTCGGGTGCTGTCAGCTGAACCAGCGGTCCGCCGCTCATGGCAGGGTGGCGCCTCCACGGTCGCGGCAGGGCGCGCAAGTCCGACCGCGATGAGCTGGTCGGGCTGGTGGTTCGGACCGCAGGCATTTCCGAACGGCGGGCCGTCGCCGACCAAGCCCCGGCCGACACCCGCGTCGTCGACCTGACAACGTGGGAATCCGGACCGGCCGCTGGGTGATGCTCTGGAGCCGGGCCTTGCGGGCATCACAGCGCCGGCCTCGCGGCAGGTGTGCGAAGTGCCCGACTCGGGCCGCCGAATTTCCGGATCGTCGGACAGTCAACATATGTGGGCCATAGGGTGCCCGAAGGAGCGCACCGATGTCGGTGACCCGTCGCCAGCCCCGCTCGGCTGATCCGGCCCGGGGTGGCCAATACCGCTGTTCCCCCCGAGGAGCCTGTGGTGGCCTGGGCGATGGCGAACTGTCCAAGGTGGTCGAACCGGCCCAGTGCCCCGAAGTCGCGGGGAGGCGGTACGTCGGCGGCCACCCACCTCTGCCTACGCGGAAGGCGGACCCACTCCGTCCCGATCGGTTCGGGGACAGCAGCGGGAGCGGCCGTCCCCCCCCCACGCCATGAGAGCAGAGGTGCGGCATGTCGCCGCGTCATCCCAACCGTCCGTCCGGACCGTTTCCCTACCTCGACGAGCCCGAGTGGCGCGCCCGCTTCGTCCAAGCCGGCCTTGCCGACACCAGGTGCACCCTCGACGAAAGCGCGCTACAGCGCCTCGCCACCGAGGTCATCAACATCAAGCCCCTGATCACCACCACAGGCCGCGGCAGCGGCATGGTCGGCACCGGCCTCAAGGACCAGGCCGTCCAGAAGGTCGAGACCGAGTACGGCGTCCTCTACCAACTGGTGGCCAAGCAGCCCGGCCTCGCCGGAGCGATCAACCAGTTCAACATCCGGTTCAGCTTCGACGTCGCGGCCAGCTCCGCTGTGCCCACCCCGAAGGTCACCCCGGCCAAGGCCGAGGGCACCGAGCAGCCGGCCGTCATGGAGGCCGAGTTCGACTCGGAGAAGGCAATGCAGGACCACCTCACCTTCGTCGAGGGACGGCTGACCGCAGCGGAGACCGCGCGCAAGTACGACCTGAAGGAGGACCTGGCGGTCTCCGGCCAGTCCGAGCGGGCGACCTACCACCTGGTGCGCTACCGCGTCGGCGACCAGGTGTGGGACACCATCAGCGCCACGGCCGGGTCGAACCGGACCAGGCACCGGCACGACCTGTTCGGAATCCAGCCCGCCGTCGGTCTGCTCGGCCTCGCCCAGGCCGCGCTCGGCGGACCCGAAGGCCTGCGCTGGCGCAGCCCCGCCGACTGGCGCGACCGCTACACCGCCCAGCTCAACAAGCACTCCGAGCTCGATCCCGACGACATCGAGATCCCGACCGACGACCTGCGGGCGGCAGAAGAGGCCAGGGAGGCGCAGCGCTGGGCCCGGCGGGCCGCGGACGCACGGCAGGTCGCCGTCACCGACGCCGCGTTCGTGATCGGTTTCGTCCCGAAGGCGGCCGCCCGCCCGGACTTCGACGCGGCCCTGGCCTCGACCAACCTGCGCACCCACCTGCGCGGCCCCCTCGACTTCACCGACACCAACCAGGCGATGGCCGCGGCCCGCAAGCTGGTCGACCAGGCCTACAACGACGACGCGATCACCGACCTGCAGCACGCCGTGCTCACCGGCGCCGCACCCGCCGCCGAGCTGCACGAGAACCCCCGCGAAGCCGTGGCCGAGCTGGTCCGCCTGGTCGACCGGGTGGTCTACCCCAGCGAGAAGCGGGCGCTGCGCCGGACGACGAAGGTCCTCGTCGAGCCCTCGCCGTCCCTGCTGAGGGAGAAGCACGCGAAGACCCGGGGCGACATCCGCAGTGCGCTGCTCACCGTGGCGGTCGGCGGCGTCGCCCTGCCGTCCGCCGCCATGGACAATCCGGGCCGCACCGCCGTGCCGAAGGGCGTTATCACCACCGGGCTGTCCGTGGACGAGCTGATCGTCGCGGCGACCGGCTCCGCATCGAGCCTGGCCCGTACCGAGGCCCGCGCCGACCTGGGTCACCTGGCCGTGCCGGGGCTGGTCAACGGGAAGGTGTTCCTCGGACCGTACGGCTCCAGCGGCGACCGGCGCTCGGCTGCCGTCAAGCTCGGCATCGCAGCGCAGAGCGAGGACGGCGTCCTGCTGTTCGTCGAGGCGATCGAGGCGTTCGCGCGGGTGATCCAGCTGCGCGCGGGACGCGAGGTGGTGCCGCAGTCGGCCCCCGACGGCCGTGTCCGCCGTGTGGACGGCGGCGAGTTTGACGCCGAGAAGACGGCCGACTCGGACTGGTTCTGGGAGCGCTGGCAGGAGTTGAGCGGCGACGACACCCCCGGCGTCGACTCCGGCACCGTGTCCGAAGCGTCGCCCAGCGAGCAGTGGGCGGACCGCCTCCAGAAGACCCAGACCGTTGTGGACGCGGCCCGGGGCGCGGTGACCCCCCTGGTCGGTCACTTCGCGGCGATGGAGGCACTGGTCGGGCCGGACAGGGAGATGTCGACGGCGGAGCGGTACGGCTGGATGGAGCAGCTGGACGACCTCGGTGGGGACCTGAAGAAGGCCGTCGAGCACGTGCGGAACCTGCGGGACCGGACGACCGGGGCGACGGGCAACCGCGGAACCGCCGACGACTTCGCTTACGGAACGGAGGGCTCTCGGTGAGCACCGTCCTGCCGGGGCCGAGGTCATCCCTGGAGACGCCCGTGTCCGGTCCGCTCCTCCAGCGCGTTCACGTCCCGATGCTGGCCCGCGCCCTGGGCGGGTTCAGCGTCGGCACCCCGTTCTGGTCGCGTGCCGACCGCGTCACCGCGTTCTTCCCGGGCCTGTACCTCGTGACGGACGTCCGGGGGCGCATCGTCTGGCTGGGCAAGGCGGCCGGCGCCCTGGGTGTCACCGGGCGGATCGCCCAGCACCGGACCGAGCCGTGGAAGCGGCAGGTCTTCGACCGGGTCTTCGTCGCGGAGGCGGACGACCGGATCACCGGTCCCGCACTGGAGGCAGCGGAAGGCTGGGCCGCGGACGCCCTGAACCTGCGGAGCCGTATGCCGCACCGCACGTGGCCGCCCTCCGGTGCCTGGCCCGCCCTCGTGGGCGGGCACACGGTCTGACCGCCGGTGCGCGGGCCCGGGTAGCAGAGCCCGCGCACCAGGGGCTGCGCCGCGGCGGGTCAGCGCCCACTCTCGAAGGGCCCGAGCCCGAGCAACCGCGCGGTGGCCAGCCTGCTGTACCCGTCGAGTTCGTCGGGGTCGGGGCCCTGCGCGGCGACCACGACGCGCCCGCCTGCTACCCCCAGCGGCCGCGGACAGCCTCGGGCACGGGGTGCTCCTCGCGTCGCTGCAGCGCCTCTTGATCCAGCACTGCGGCCGCCTGCTCGGCCTGGTCGCGGAGCTCGGCCCAGCCCGCCGGCGGCGCGGGCTCGACCACCCGCTCCCCGTCCCAGACCGGCCCCGGCCTGTGCAGAGCCCCAAGTCGGACGGCCAGGTCCCGCTCCACCTCGCTGGTGGCCCGCACGAGCTCCCGATTCTCCGCGGTCCCGTTGCGGACGGAGGTGATGAGACAGTGGTCGAACAGGTGGATCAGCCGCACCTGCCACCAGCGGTAGTCCTGGTGGTCCTGGCTGAAGGGCGCCCGGGCCAGATCCCAGGCCGACAGCGCCCCGTGCTCGCCCAGCCGGGCCAACACATCCCGGTGCAGCGGGGTCAGCCTCGGCGCCTTGCGGGCCTTCCTGGCAGCGGGGACCTCCTCGACTCCGGCGCGGCGGCGCAGCAGGGCATGCATTCCGGTCAGGCATGCGGCCTGGTGGCGGACGCACCACCAGCCCTCGCGTCCGGGGGCGTCGACCAGTTCCAGCAGGCCCGGGCAGACGTCGCAGAGCCTCAGCACGATGGGCTCCCGCCCGTCTCCGCCGGACCCGTCCCGGTCGTCACCGGGCCACCACTGCTGCTCCACCGCGTCCTCGCGCCCGCACAGCGCGCACCCCGTCTCGTGGAAGGGCGACTGCGGCAGCGACCCGCGCAGATCGCGGACGACGGGCCACGCCCACACCTGCGCCGATCCCTGGTACTGGAGGTCATCGGTCCAGCCCAGGGACAGGCACTGCTCGCACAGCGCGACAGGGGAGGAAGCCAGAGCGGAGCCGCGTTGGGCGACCCGCGCTGACGGCGCCGCCCGGCCGCACCACGAGCAGCCCTCCGCGGGCGCCTCCGGCGGCCGCCGATAGGGCGCGCTCGGTACCGCAGGGACGGTGAGATTCCGCTCCTCGCGGAAGAGCACCGGCCCGTCGAGGCCCTCGGCCGGGCGGAACAGCCTGACGACCTTGCTGCGCCCGGTGAGCGCGAGCCGGGTGCGCCAGTGGCCGTATCCGGCCATGTCCCACACCCGCTCGCGCTCACCGCGGTCCCGGGCGGCATCGCGCAGGCGCTGCTCCGCCTTGCGCTGCTCGGCGGGGTCGTCCAGGCGCTGGCGCAGGTCCACGGCGAGATCGACGTGGAGCAGTTGCTCCTGGCCGTCTTCGGCGTACTTGCCGACCGCGCGGATCTCCTTGACCCACCACAGCGTCGCGTCGGGGGCGTCGTTGATCGTCTGGGCCGCCTTGACCACCTTCGCGACCAGCGCGTCGGCGTTCTTGCGGGTGGACGACTTGCGGCCGGAGGCGTGGGCCAGGCTCCGGCCGGCGGGGGTCAGCTTCCAGGTCCGGTGGTCGTGGTACTCGCAGTCGTCGGTGCGGCAGTTGTAGCAGTGCTGGGGTTCGTGGAGGTCTTCGGGAGCGGTCAGGTAGCCGGCTTCGACGGCGGTGGCCAGCAGTGCCAGGCTCCGGTCGCGGTCGAGGTGGACGGCGCGCTGAGCGTCGCGGACGCCGAGCCCGTACGGGTTGCCGCGCTTGAGCAGGTCGCGGATCTCCCGGGTGGCATAGCCCAGCAGAGGGGTGTCCAGGTCCACGACCCGCTCGCCTTCCTGCCGTCCGATGCCTCCGAGCGGCATCAGCGCCGGACCGCTGTCACCGTCTTCGCGGGCGTACAGGGCGGCCATCTCCGCGAGGAGGCCACTCATGTCCAGCCCGAACTCTTCGATGCCCTCCACACAATTCCCTTCCTGCTCCGCCCGCGACGCTAGGCGAGGAACGCTCACCACCGGGATCGACTCTCCGCCCGGTTCCTCCCGGCGGAGACGAACCAGTCTCGCGGGTCGTGCCGACTGGAGGTCACCGTGCGGTACGCGCGCCGCCGGTCTGCCGCGGACACCGTATCGGGGAATGCCGGCCAGGGCGGCGCGGTCAGGGCCTGGGGCGCCCGACCCAGGCCTGGTGCTGCGCCGCGACGAGTGATCCCTGGCGGCGGCGCCCTCTCAGCACACCGACCCGGGTCCGCCCCTCCACGACCTGCAGACCGGTGCCCGCCAGGGTGACCAGCCTGCGGTCGAGGAGGACCGGCGGGCGCTTCCAGGTCCCCAGTTCCGCCCATTGGCGCGCGACGCCCTCGTGGATGCCGAACTGCCGGACGGCGACCCAGTGGTCCGGGTCGGCGGCGTACTCCTCGATGCAGCCGTCGTCGGACGCTCCGGTCGGCATCTCGCTCAGCTCCGCAGCGGTGACGGCTTCGAGACTCCAGAGGATCCCGGCCAGGTCGATGTGCCCGTAGTCGCGCTGGAAGCTTCCGTTGTCGCCGTGGTCGTAGAGCCATTGCTCGACGACGTCGTCGGGCCACCGGAGTGGGGCGATCATGGGGTCGGCCAGGAAGTCACCGAGGCCGAGTCCGGCCCGACGGCGCACCATCAGGCCTTCGAGGTCACCGAGTTGCATGGCCTCACCGTAGGGCCTCCGCCCGCCCCTACGCTGACGGACCCGGCCCCGGCCTCGGCCTCGGCTGCCGACGCGCGGGGACGCCCCGGCCGGTCGCCGGTTCCGCAGAACAGCACGCACTGTTCCACATCGCCCACCTGCGGTAATGCGGCTTGCGGTCTTAATCGAACGTAGTATCGAATATGGGAGCCGGAGGGGAGCCGGGATCGACGACACGAAGGGGGACCGGACCGGACAGGAGGTGATGCAGGGTGCTCACGGCCCATCTGCACACCGCCTCGGGCTACTCGGTGCGCTACGGCGCGTCCCTGCCCGCCGCGCTCGCCGAGCGGGCCGCCGAGCGCGGCATCACCGAGCTGGCGCTGACCGACCGGGACACCGTCTCCGGCACCGTCCGGCACGCGAAGGCCTGCGCCGCCGCCGGGGTTCGGCCGCTGTTCGGCGCCGACCTGGCCGTCGCCCTGGTCGAGCAGCCCGACCGGCCCACCGAGAAGCGCCGCTCCCCGGCCAGGGGAGGCGCCTTCGTCGACGAGACGGCCCCGCGGATCACCCTGCTGGCCCGCGACCGCACCGGCTGGGCCAATCTGTGCACGCTGATCACCGCCGCCTGGGCGGTCCGGGCCGAGCGAGGCGGCGGCCAGCCCGTCGTCCCGCTGGAAGTCCTCGCCGCCCACACCGAAGGCCTCACCGCCCTGCTCGGCCCCGGATCCGAGCCCGTGCGCGCCCTCGCCGCCGGCCGCCCCGACCGCGCCACCGACCTCCTCACCCCGTGGCGGACCTGGTTCGGCCCCCACCTGCGCCTGGAAGCCGTCAACCACCGCCGCACCGGCACCGGACCCGGCTCGCTGCGCCTGGCCGCCCGCACCATCGGCCTCGCCGCCGACCTCGACCTCCTCCCGGTACTCACCAACGCCGCGCGCTACGCCGACCCCGGCCAGGGCCCCATCGCCGACGTTCTGGACTCCGCCCGCCTGCTGCGCCCCGTCCAGCGCGGCGCGGTGTGCAACGGCGAGCGGTGGCTGAAGAGCCCGGCCGACATGGCGGAACTCGCCGACGAGGTCGCGCAGGCCGCCGGCCAGGGACCCTCCGGCGCCCAGCGGCTGCTCGCGGTGACCGCCCGCACCGCGGCCGAGTGCCGGCTCGACCCCGCCTCCGACCTCGGGATCGGCCGGGTCCACTTCCCGGAGGAGGACCGGCTCGGCCTGGCCCCGGGGACCTCGGCGCGGGTGCTGCGCGAGCGCTGCGAGACGGAGATGGTCCGCCGCGGCTACGACCGGCGCCCCGACGCCGTCCAACGCCTGGCCGAGGAACTGGAGCTCGTCTCGGCGCTCGGCTGGCCGACCTTCTTCCTCACCGTCGCCGGGGTCGTCGCCGACATCAAGGAGATGGGCATCCGGGTCGCGGCGCGCGGCTCGGCGGCCGGCTCGCTGGTGGTGCACCTGCTCGGCATCGCGGTGGCGATGCCGCTCGACCACGACCTGATCATGGAGCGCTTTTTGTCCTACCGGCGCACCTCGCTGCCGGACATCGACGTCGATGTGGAGTCCGAACGCCGGATCGACTGCTACAGGGCGGTCCTGGAGCGGTTCGGGCCCGAGCGCGTCGCCACCGTGTCGATGCCCGAGACCTACCGGGTGCGCTGGGCGATCCGCGACGCGGGCCTCGCCATGGGCATCGACCCGGCCGAGGTCGACCGCCTCGCCAAATCCTTCCCGCACGTCCGGGCACGCGACGTCCGCACCGCGATGGCCGAGCTACCCGAGCTGCGCCACGTCGCCGAGCACGCCGATCGGTACGGGCGGCTGTGGGACCTGGTCGAGGGCCTGGACGCGCTTCCGCGGGGGATCGCGATGCACCCGTGCGGTGTCCTGCTGTCCGACCACACCCTGCTGGCCCGCACGCCGGTGATGCCCACCGCCGGCGAGCACCTCCCCATGAGCCAGTACGACAAAGAGGACGTCGAGGACCTCGGGCTCCTGAAGTTGGACATCCTGGGCGTGCGCATCCAGTCGGCGATGGCGTACGCCGTCGCCGAGATCGAGCGCACCACCGGCGAGAAGGTCGACCTGGACGACCGCGAGCAGGTCCCGCTCACCGACGAAGCCTCCTACCAACTCCTGTGTGAGGGCGAGTCGTTGGGCGTCTTCCAGGTCGAAAGCCCAGGTCAGAGGGACCTGTTGGGCAGATCCCAGCCCAAGTCCTTCCAGGACCTGGTCACCCAGATCGCGATGTTCCGGCCCGGCCCGCTGTCCGCCGACATGGTCAAGCCGTGGCTGGAGGTCCGCCGCGGCCGCCGTCCCCGCTACCCCCACCCCGACCTGATCCCCGTGCTTCAGTCCACCGGCGGCGTCCTCGTGTTCAACGAGCAGATCGCGAAGTGCTTCGCGATCTTGACCAGGTCGGACCTGGCGATGGGGGAGGAGGCCCGCCGAGCCCTCGGCAAGGCCGACCGCCTCCCCGCCCTGGAGGCCTGGTTCCGCACCCGCGCGGCCTCCGCCGGCTACGACCGCGCCGTCATCGACACCTGCTGGACCCAACTGCTCGGGATGGGGAACTACGGGTTCGCCGCAGCGCACGCGACCGCGTTCGCCCTGCCCGTCCTGCAGTCCGCCTGGCTCAAGACCCACCACGCGCCCGCGTTCTACGCCGGCCTGCTCCAGGCCGACCCCGGCATGTACCCGCTGCGCCTGGTCCTCGCCGACGCCCGTCGCCGCGGCGTCGCGATCCTGCCCGTCGACGTCGCCCGCTCCGCCGCCGGCTACACCACCGAGCTCGTCGACGGCGGCGAAGGCCTGCGCCTCGCCCTGGCATCGGTGAAGGGGACCACCGACGCCGAGGTCGAGCGCATCACCGCCGCCCGCCCGTTCACCGGGATCGAGGACTTCTGGGAGCGCGCCCGCCCGAGCCTGCCGACCGCGCAGCGCCTGGCCCGGATCGGCGCCCTCGACACCGTCACCGGCGGCGCCGGCCGCCGGGACCTGCTGCTGCTCCTGGACGAGCTGCACGCCCGCCAGCGCGCCGCCGCGACCACCGGCCAGCTCACCCTGCCCGCATCCGCGTCCGGACCCGACACCGTCACCGGCCTGCCGGAGATGACCTCCGCCGAGCAGCTGAACGCCGAGCTGGAGGTGACCGGCATGGACGCCTCCCGCCACCTCATGTCCGACCACCACGCGCTGCTCGCCGAGCTCGGCGTCACCCCCTCCACCGGGCTGCGCGACATCGAACCGGGGGAGACCGTACTGGTCGCGGGCGCCAAGGTGGCCTCCCAGACACCGCCGATGCGCTCCGGCCGCCGGACGATCTTCGTGACGCTCGACGACGGCGCCGGCGGGCAGCCGATCGACCTCACCTTCTTCGACGACACCCACGCCGCCGTCGCGCACACCCTGTTCCACAGCTGGCTGATCGTTGCCCGAGGCCAGCTCCAGCGACGCGGACGATCCCTCTCGATCATCGGCGCCCGGGCCTGGGACCTCACCGAGCTCGCCCGCGCCCGGACCGAAGGCGGCACCCGCGCGGTGCGCGACCTGCTCGCAGCCCCCACCCCCGAAGACGGCCAGGAGCCCCGCCGTCCCGGCCGGCCCGGAAGCGGCGGCGCCGGACGGCTCTGGCACGCCTCCAGCGGATCGGCGGGGTGAAGCACGATGACCACCGCAGCCACCGTCCTGCACCTGCGCCTGCACCGAGCGCCGTTCGAGACCTACCGTTCCCTGTTCACCGTCCTCGGCGACATCACCCCCGTCGTCCAGGCCCTGCCCCCCGACCGTGCACTCCTCCAGCTCTCCGGAGCCGTCCGATACTTCGGCCTCCCCCCGGCCGACCTCGCCGACCTCCTCCAGACCCGCCTGGCCGCCCGCTACGGCCTGGCCACCACGGGCGGCATCGGCCCCACCCGCCTGCTCGCCACCATCGCCGCAGACACCGCCACCCCCGGCACCGTCCACGTCCTGCCCGACGACCCCGAGCAGCAGCTCGACTTCCTCCACCGCCAGGACGCCCGCCGCCTGCCCGGCATCGGGCCCACCCTGGAGAAGAAATTGAGCCGCTACGGCATCAGCACCATCGGCGACCTCGCCGCCCTGCCACCGGCCACCGTGCAGCGCATCGCCGGCGCCACCACCGCCCGCCTGCTCCTCGAACGCGCACAAGGCACCGACCGGCGCACCGTCACACCCTCCGGCCCGCCCCAGACCATCGCCTCCACCACCCGCTTCGACCACGACGTCCTCAACCCCGACGAAGTCCGCCGCGCGCTCCTCCACCTCGCCACCGACCTCGGCGCCCGGCTCCGGGCCGCCGGCCAAAGCGCCCGAGCCGTCGAGCTCCAGGTCACCTTCGCCGACCGCTCCCACACCACCCGCTCCCGGGTCATGCCCGAGGCGACCGGCCACAGCCCAGCCCTGCGCGACGCCCTCTACGCCCTGCACTCCCGGCTCGGCCTCCAGCGGGCCCGGGTCCGTGCCGTCACCGCCCGCGCCGGCGACCTCCGCGAGCAGGCCACCGCAGCGGTCCAGCTGACCTTCGACCGCCCCACCGAGAGCGCCCGGGCCCTGGAGCCGGTCATCGACCGCGCCACCGCCCGCTTCGGCCGCGGCGCCATCGCCCCGGCCGCGCTCGCCACCGCCGCCTCCCGCCGGGCCATCGGCGCAGGTGGCCAGGGCAGTGGAGGTCACGGAAAGTTCGTAGACCACCGCCCCAGGCGGGCGTAAAGTGCCAGTCCACCAAGATCCCCGAGGAGAGGACACCGCCGTGCCGGAGGACACCGCCCCCGCCCGCGCCGGCCGCCCGCCCGGCACCCGGATCGGCACCGACGGCCTCACCGACCGCCAGCGCCAGGTCGTGACGGCCATCCGAGACATCACCCAGGCCCGCGGCTACCCGCCCTCGATGAGGGAGATCGGCAGGGCGGTGGGACTCAGCTCGACCTCCTCCGTCTCCCACGTCATCCAGCGCCTTGAGTCCATGCACGTCGTCCGACGCGACCCCCACCGCCCCCGCGCCTACGCGCTGACGAACCCACACGCCGGCGAGCCGCCCACGTTCCAGACCGACGGGCAGCCGCCCACCTCGTACGTCCCCCTGGTCGGCCGCATCGCCGCCGGCGGCCCGATCCTCGCCGAGCAGACCGTCGAGGACGTCTTCCCCCTGCCCCGCCGACTCGTCGGCGACGGGGAGCTCTTCGCGCTCACCGTCAGGGGCGACTCCATGATCGAGGCCGGAATCTGCGACGGCGACTGGGTCACCGTCCGCCGCCAACCGACCGCCGAGAACGGCCAGATCGTGGCCGCCATGATCGACGGCGAGGCCACGGTCAAGCGCCTGCGCCACCGCGACGGCACCGCCTGGCTGATGCCGGCCAACCCGGCCTACGAGCCTCTGTCGGCTGCTCAGGCGACCATCCTCGGACGGGTCGTCGCCGTACTCCGCAGCCTGTAACGAGTCCGATCCGAGGATTCGATGCATTCTTCACGGCAGGCTTTGCCATGACACGTCAGGTGTCACCCGCAAGCTTACGCGCCGAGAGACGATCATCCGATGATCAGCCCTCCACCTCCACGCCAACCTGCAACCATGACCTCCTCGGCCACACAACCGAAACAGAAAACAAATAGAACCGGTCATGATAAACCCCTAGAGGAGACCGTGAGCGAGAATATCAAAGCTGCAATAAACGACATTTCAGCGGGAAATAACCTCACCGCCTCGATCAGATCGTTTACATTGAGCCCAGCACCGCACGGGGGAGGGCCCAGTGCCACAGGACCGCGACGACTGGCGAGACGCGGCCGCCTGCCGCACCACCGATCCGGACGAGATGTTCGTCGACCACCCGGCACAGAGCCGCGCCAAGATCACCTGCACCGGCTGCCCGGTCCGGACCGAGTGCCTGGCCCACGCCCTGGACAACCGGATCGAGTTCGGCGTCTGGGGCGGCATGACCGAGAGGGAACGGCGCGCCCTGCTGCGGCGCCGCCCGACCGTCGGCTCGTGGCGCGACCTCCTGGAGGCCGCCCGGACGCGGCACGACCGCGGGTCCAGGGAACAGGACCAGCCGGCCGCCTGAACCCAGCGGCGTGGTCAGTCCCGCAGGCCACGCCAGACCGGCTGCCGCAGACGCCCGGCAGGGGTGAGCTCCAGGAACCGCACCTCGGCACGGAGACGGGGAACGACGAACCGGACCTCGATGCCAGCCGACACGCCCGGCCCTCCGGAGACGCCGGCGAACGGGCTGCGCGGCGCGGCGAGCCGGTGCAACGCGGCACCCAGGCCGCGCCGCTCGGCGTCCGCGAAGCCCGTCCCGACCGCGCCCACGAACAGCAGCTGGCCGCCCTCGTCCTCGGGCACGCCGACCAGGACCGCGCGCACCGACTTCCCGCTGCGCCCGCCGGGGACCCAGCCGCCGATCACGACATCGGCCACCTGGAGGTGCTTGTGCTTCACCCAGTCCCGGGAGCGGGTACCGGCCCGGTACGGCGAGCCGGCTCGTTTCGCGATGACGCCTTCGAGCTGCTGGTCGCGGGTCCAGGCGAAGGCCTCGGCCACCGACGTCCAGGCCGGTGGGACCCGAACCTGCGGGCGGTCCAGGGTGAGGCTCTCCAGGAGGCTGCGGCGCTCTTCGTAGGGCACGGCGAACAGCGCCTGGTCGGTGTGCAGCAAGTCGAAGACCACGAGCACGGCCGGAGCCGCGGAGACTCCGGCCCACACCGACGCCGGCCGCGAGCGGTGGATCCTGCTCTGGAGCCCGTGGAAGCTCGGGCGACCGTCCCGGATCACGACCAGCTCGCCGTCCAGCAGAAGCGGAACAGGGATGCCCGCAAGGGCCTCGGCGACCTCAGGGAATCGGTTGGTGAAGTCCGTCCCGTGGCGGCCGACCAGGCGCACCTCGGCGCCTTCCCTGTAGGCAAGGCAACGGGCCCCGTCCCACTTGACCTCCGCCCACCAGTTGGTGTCAGTCGGCATCGGTCCAGCCGTCGCCAGCATGGGTTCGATGTGCGGCAGCCGCCCAGACAAGATCTGCCTCGAAATGGCCATACCTCAAGGATCTGTCGGAACCCTTTGACATTGATGTCGCAACTTCACGACATTTTGACCCCCCATGTACCCCCTGGGGGAACACGCGGTGATCGGATCGGAGGAGTTGTGGGCTTCAGAGGCCGGTCGCCGGCGAGGCCTTCATACCGCTGAGGCTGAGCGAGGGCGGCGCGCTCTACTTCGGGTCGGGTTGCTCCCTACGCAGGCTCTGCGTGCGCCAGGAGGGCGCGTTGTTGGGATCGGTCAGTCTTCTCGCCTACCGCGCAAGGAGCGAGGGTGCGTGGGTCGATGGCCTCGCCAGGGGCGCCAACACGGTACTGGCCATCGGGTTCTTGGTCTCGGTCGTGAGGGAGAAGATAGAAGATCCGGCGGCGGTACAAGCCGGTGTCGGGATCGCGATCCGCGTCCTCGCCAAGGTCGGCCCAGCCGACCAAGCGCCCAGCACGGCCGTAGCGCGGCTGGCCAGCACGGCGCCGGTCCTTGGTGACCGCCTGACGCACGTAGTCGAGCAGATCCCAGTCCTCCAACCAGCGCAGCCTGACCTCAGCGGTCAGCGCTTCGGCGTTGATCAGCGAGCTCATCCTCGCTACCTCTCATCCTGATTCTTGATGCGCAAGCTGGTTCGAACAGGTCCGCTGCAACGTGCACCTCTCACCCGCGTTCCGAGGGCGTGCCCATATCGTAGGACGCACCTGCGCGCGGCCCGGAGTCGAGCAGCCGTCCGAATGTACGGCTTCCCCCAGGGCGCCCCGCCTACTCGTCGTCGTGAAGCAGCGCCAGACCCGGGTAGTAGCGCCGACCGTTGGAGCGGGGCATCGCATCGGGGGAGGGGATGTTGAGCTCGGTGCGGATCCGCCCTGCGAACGCGCGGGCGGTGGAGATACGGACTCCCTCCTCACCAGCGCACCAGTCACGGTAGGCAGCGTAGAGGGAGCCCTGCTCCACCTTTATGGCCTCGCCGCCCTGGCTGCAGCACTCGCGCAGGAAGCGACCGATGTGGTCCTCCGTGCTCTGGTAGGCCTGGGTGGCCAGCCGCACGCTCGCGGGCCCGTCGAGGGGGTCGCGGGTGGCGAGGTAGGTGATGGCACCGTCAACCATCCACTGAAGGATCCCGGGGCCCTCCTCCTGGACCAGCAACTCTGCCAGGTTGTCGATCTTCCGCTCCGGGGGGACGACCCTGGTGAACGGGACCAGCCGGATGCGCCGCCAGAAGGCGAACCCACCCGTCGACACCTCCGGCTTGTGGTTCCCGAGAAGCCACAGCTTGTGCGTGGGGGTGAACGTGAAGAAGTCCTGGCGCATCCGGCGGGCCTTGATGGTGTCCCCGCCGGTCAGGTACTTGACCCTGGCTTCGTCCCACTTGTCATCGGGCTTGAGTTCACTGCACACAAAGATCCGCCGGCCGTGCAGGTCGGCGAGCTCGGTGGAGTGTTCCTCGAACTTCCGGTCCATCAGGAAGCCCGGTGGGGCCGCGTCAGCGTAGTCGCCCAGCAACTGCTGGGCGACATCGAGAAGGACGGACTTGCCGTTGGCCCCGGGCCCGTACAGGAATGGCAGGATCTGGGCGCCGACGTCGCCCGTGATGCTGTATCCGAGCAGAAGCTGCAGGAACTTGACCATCTTCGCGGCATCGTCGTTACCGCCGAAGGTATCTGCCAGAAACCGACCCCATCGGGGAGTGGGCATCGGGGCCGGCGTGACGCTGGTCGAGCGCGAGTGGAGGTCCTTTGCCGGATCCGGGGCATGGATGAGACCGGTCCTTAGGTCGACCACACCGCCAGGGGTGCACAACGCGTACGGGTCACCGTCGAGCATGTCGGGCTCCAGGCTGAGCTCCTCGGTTGCGGTGGCCTGGACCAGGAACGCCTTGATACCGGGGGTCGACATGCTGCGGGTGCGGTGCTTGCGCAGCGCCCTGGTGGGGAATTGACCAGTGGGGTCGTTCTCGGGAATTCGCTGCGCCATACGCCCGGCGGCCCGGATGACGGCCTTCTCCCCACCGGTGCGCTTCCAACGGTAGTCCTGCCACACGTACCAGCCGATGCCCTCCACGTGCCGGAAGGCGTTGGCGTGGGTGCGTGCGAACAACTCGGCGTTGCCGAGGTCGGAGAGGGACTCGGGCAGGAGCAGTGGTGAACCTGGCTGGGTGCTGGTGCGCTGCTGGGCACGCAGCGGTAGTGGCTCTGTCCGCATTTCGGCGGGGTGCTGGGCTCCGTCCAGCTCCAGGCCGAAGGCCAGCATCTCCTGGGCGGCGGCGTTCGGCACTGAAAGAGTTCCTGTCGGGATTGTTGGGGATAGGCGGGTGCTACTCGGGGTGGTCAGTGACTTCAGGGGAAGCTGGACTGAGGGTCTGCCAGTGACTGAAGTGACTGAACCTGCGGGTGACGGCGCTGAGCATAGCGATCGACCCGAAGTTAGAGGCGTAAGTGCGCGTCGTGTCGCCAATACCCCTCAACTCGGTCACTTCAGTCCCTCCTAGTTGTCCGATATAGCCCGTTAGTCCCGAAGTGACAGTGACTCAAGTGACGGGACCAGCGGCACTCTACTCCTAGGTCGTTATCACTTGAGCGTCACCACTACCGACATCCGTGTCACCCTGTCCCCTCCCTCACCGCCCCAGGCCCTCGACAGTGACTGAAGGGGCTCAGAACACGACCATGTCGGTCAGGCTTCGCTGAGGATTGAATCAGGAGAGATCCGCCTATCCCCTTCCGCCAGGGGCTCCGTGACGGAACGGTGCCTTCAGTCACTGGGCTCTAGTCACTCGCAAAAGCCCAGGTCAGAACCATATTGCCCCGCTGCAAGTGACTGAAGTGACCGAGTCGGGAGGTTGCCAGCCTTAGTGCGCGCGCGTGTATGCACGCGCCTACGCGTGCCTCTGAGGTACGCATGCACGGCATAACTACGAAAGTCAGTCACTTCAGTCACTGTCGGACACTCCGAGGCCCTTCTGACCTGCGGCTTTATTGCAGTGACTGAAGTTTCCGCCCATCCAGCTCAATCACCTTGGACGGCTTCAGTCACTGGTAACAGCGGTCCCGGGGTGGGGTCCCGTATGGACTGCAGGGTGTCTTGCAGGTGGCCCCCACGGGGTTAAGGCCGGCTGGGTGGCTGGCGGCCCGGCTGTTGGCTGGGTGGTGGTGGTTCGGGGTGGCCCGGCTTTCGGCGGGGCGGTCGGTGGCCGGGCGGGGGTTGGTCGGGGGTGTGGGTGTTCGGGGTGTTTCCTCGGCGGGTTCTCAGGGGGGTTTGCCGGGGGTGGTTGCGGGCCATCGGCCCGGGGTGATTCCGTGGTGGTTCTGGGAATCGCTCGGTGGGTTTATCCCGCCGGTCGGTGTCC
>NZ_JBEXNT010000173.1:0-16638 GCF_040611255.1 Kitasatospora sp. NPDC002965
CGGCTTCGCGGGCGGTTGCTTGGCGCGGGCCGGCTGACCCGCGGCGGACTGCGGCTTCGCCGGCTGCCCCTTGGCGGGCTGGGCGCGCCCGGCGGCCGGCGGCTTGCCGGTGGACTGCCCGCGCGGGACCGGCCGGGGCGCGGCGCCCTTGACGGGACGGCGTCCGCCGCTGCCGCCGTTTGCGCCGGAGGGCTGACGGGGTGTGCTCATCGGGCTGCGCCCCCGCCCGTGGCCGGCGCCGGCTGCGGCGCGGTCGGGTTGAGCTGGACGGTGACGTCGCCGCCAGGGGCCGGGGCGTTCGGCGCCGCGGTGGTGGGCTGCGCCGCCGCCGGGGATCCGGGCTGGGCACCGGGTTGGGCGCTCGGCGCCGGCTGCTTCCCGGGCCACGGTTCCACGGTGGACCGTTTCACCGGCGGGCTGTCCTGGGCCGGCTTCGGCGTGCCGACCACCGCGCCGCCGTTCGGCAGGTCGAGGAAGGCCATCCCGCCGGCCGGCACCATGCCCAGCTCGGCGGCCCGGCGGGCCAGCGCGTCCGGCGCGGAGTTCTGGTCGATCTGGTGCTGGAGCCCCTGCTGCTCGTCGGTGAGCACGGTGGTCTGCCGCTGCAGCCTGGACAGCTCGAAGGAGCCCTCGTTGAGGGCGGTGTTCAGTGCCAGCAGCCCGAGCAGTCCGGCCCCGAGCAGCACCACCACCAGCACCGCGAACGGCGTCCGCCCCCGTACCTGGCGTCGCCCGGGGCGGACGGTGATCCGCGCCCTGCCGCCCTGCCCGGGGAGCAGCCTGCTCCCCGCCCCGCCTCCGGCCACCGGCCCCACCGTCTTTCCTCCGCCCTTCGGACCGTCCCGGTGCCGGTCAGCCCCGGGTGCTTCGGTCCCTGATCCTCTCCGCCACCCGCAGCCGTACGGGTGCGGCGCGCCGGTTCTCCTCGATCTCCTCCTCGGTGGCCTGCTCGGCACCGCGGGTGATCAGCTTGAGCCAGGGCTGGTGCTCCTCCGGGACGAACGGCAGCCCCGGCGGGGCGGTGTTGGTCGCCCCGGCCGCGAAGCACTGCTTGACCAGGCGGTCCTCCAGCGACTGGTAGGACATCACGGCGATCCGCCCGCCGATGGGCAGGACGCCCAGAGCCCCGGGAATCGCCCGCTCCAGGACCTCCAGCTCGCCGTTGACCTCGATCCGCAGCGCCTGGAACGTGCGCTTGGCCGGGTTCCCGCCGGTGCGGCGGGTGGCGGCCGGGATGGCGTTGCGCACCAACTCGACCAGACGCGCGCTGTTGGTGAACGGTTCCTTCTCGCGTTCGCGCAGGATCACCGAGGCGATCTTCCCGGCGAACCGCTCCTCGCCGTAGAACTTGAGGATCCGGGCCAGCTCGCCGTGGCTGTAGGTGTTCAGCACCTCGGCCGCGCTGATCCCGCGGGTCTGGTCCATCCGCATGTCCAGCGGCGCGTCCTGCGCGTACGCGAACCCGCGCCCGGCCTCGTCCAGCTGCATGGAGGAGACGCCGAGGTCGAAGAGGATGCCGTCGGCCTTCGGGATGTCCAGGCGCTCCAGCACCTCGGGGATCTCGTCGTAGACGGCGTGCACCAGGGTGGCCCGTTCGCCGAAGGGGGCCAGCCGCTCGCCGGAGAGCTTGAGCGCCGCCGTGTCGCGGTCCACCGCCACCAGCCGGACGTCCGGGAACTGGGTGAGCAGCGCCTCGCTGTGGCCACCGAGGCCGAGGGTGGCGTCCACCACCACCGCACCGGGCCGGGAGATCGCCGGGGCCAGCGCGTCCATGCACCGCTGCAGCATCACCGGGACGTGCTTGGGGGCCGGATCGTTGGTGGTCATTGCGCGGTGGCGCCCTTCCTCGGTGCGGAGCCGCCCGAAGTACGGGAGCTCGGACCATTCTGTCCCACCACGCCGCGAAGCAGACGCAGGGGCCGGGCCGCGGCCCGTGGGCCCCGCCCGCTCCTTGGGGAAGGTCGTGACCGCCCGGCACCGGGGAAGGTGCGCCAGGTGGCACGGAGCGGGTGGAGGCCACGGGCCGCGTCGGCCGCCGCACCGGCCGGAAACGCCCGGTTGACGGGCCCCGGCGGGTGTGCTCCACTGCGCCGCAACTCTATCGCGCACGCCCCGCCAGTCAATGGCCCGCTCCGGCGCACCACCCGGGCGGCGGTACGGATCACCGCAGGTCGCGACGGTGCTCGTGGCACATGCCGGACGCCGCAGCCGCGCCGGCCGCGGTGCCGCGCGCCCCGGCACCGGGCACCGCCCCGGACAGCGGACGGGACGGGTCGGGGCCGGACCGGGACCGGGTCGGACAAATCCGTCCGTATCGCCCGGAAGCGGCGGCGTCTTGTGGATATGCGCTCGGTCACACGGGCCCGCTCTGTCGCCATCAGCCCCACCAAGACCCGGCGAATCGCACTAACGTCTTCACCATGACAGTGACCCCCGACCGGCCCACGCCGACCGCCGCTGCCGACGCCCCGACACCCACCATCATCGACCGCTTCGTCGCGGCCAACCGCGAGTACGCGGTGACCTTCCGCGACGGCGGGATGGACGCCCGCCCGGTGCAGAAGATCGCCGTGGTCGCCTGCATGGACGCCCGCCTCGACCTGTTCGCCGCGCTCGGCCTCGAACTCGGCGACGCCCACGTCATCCGCAACGCGGGTGGCGTGGTCACCGACGACACCATCCGTTCCCTCACCATCAGCCAGCGCGCCCTGGGCACCCGCTCGGTCGCGCTGATCCACCACACCGGCTGCGGCCTGCTCGGCCTCACCGAGGACTTCCGCCGCGAGCTGGAGCAGGAGGTCGGGCAGCGCCCGCAGTGGGCGGTCGAGTCCTTCGTCGACCTGGACAGTGACGTCCGGCAGTCCATGCAGCGCGTCCGCACCTCTCCGTTCCTGCTGCACACCGACAACGTGCGCGGCTTCGTCTTCGACGTCCACACCGGGCTGCTGCGCGAGATCCACTGACCCCGTCCATCCGGTCGGCCCGGCCAGCGTCGCCCGGGCCAGCCGGACGCTCCCCGGAAGCCCCCGGCCCGCCTCCCCGGCACGGCCGCCCGAGGGCGCCCGGTCCGGAGGGTGACTTCTGACCACCGCCCGGGGGAGAATGCGCCTGCCGGTCCGGCCTCGAACCACCTGGGGCGGCCGGTCGCAGGCCGTACTCCGGCACCGGCTCCCGGAACACGGAACCGCTCCCGGAGGGGCCGCGTCCAGCATGGGGTGGGGGCCGGCCTCAACGGAGGCGGGCACGTGGTGTGCCAGGGAGCGAACGGGTGACGAGCTACAACGATCAGACCGGTCTCGACGGTCGTGCAGGGGGCGACCGGGAGACGCCGGGGTACCACCCCGTCGGTCTGCCGGAACTCGCCGCCGTCGTGGACCGGATCCGCGGCAACATCGAGAGCGTGATCGAGGGCAAGCCGGAGGCCATCCGGATCGCCCTGACCGTCCTGCTCGCCGAGGGCCACCTGCTGCTGGAGGACGTGCCCGGCGTCGGCAAGACCATGCTGGCCAAGGCGCTGGCCCGGTCGGTCGACTGCACCGTGCGGCGCATCCAGTTCACCCCGGACCTGCTGCCCTCGGACGTCACCGGCACCAACATCTTCGACCAGCACCAGCGCGACTTCGAGTTCCGGCCGGGCGCGATCTTCGCCCAGATCGTCGTCGGCGACGAGATCAACCGGGCCTCGCCGAAGACCCAGTCCGCGCTGCTGGAGTCGATGGAGGAGCGTCAGGTCACCATCGACGGCACCAGCTACGAGCTGCCCTCGCCGTTCATGGTCGTGGCCACCCAGAACCCGGTCGAGATGGAGGGCACCTACCCCCTCCCCGAGGCCCAGCGGGACCGCTTCATGGCCCGGATCTCGATGGGCTACCCGAGCCCCGAGGCCGAGTTCGCCATGCTCGACGTGCACGCCGGCGCGAGCCCGCTGGACGACCTCCAGCCGGTCGCGCACGCCTCCGACATCCTCAAGCTGATCGACCTGGTCCGCACCGTGCACATCGCCGACCCGGTCCGCCGCTACGCCGTCGACCTGGTCTCCGCCACCCGCACCAGCCACGAGCTGCGCCTCGGCGCCTCGCCCCGCGCCACCCTGCACCTGGTCCGGGCCGCCCGCGCCGCCGCCGCCCTGGACGGCCGCGACTACGTCACCCCGGACGACCTCCAGCGCCTCGCCGTCCCGGTGCTCGCCCACCGCCTGATGCCGACCGCCGAGACCCAGTTCAGCCGCCGCACCTCCGAGCAGATCGTGGCCGAGCTGGTCGCCCGCCTGCCGCTCCCGCGCCCGCAGGGCGCCCCCGCCACGCGGAGGAGCTGAGGTGGGCCCGTCCGACGAACCGTCGGGCCTGCGCGCCGGCCTGCGCGGCCTCACCACCCGGGGCCGTTCCTTCCTGGCCGCCGGGGTGACCGCGGTGGTCTGCGCGTACCTGCTCGACCAGGACGCCCTGCTGCGCGTCGGCGTCCTGCTCGCCGCGCTGCCGCTGGCCGCCGCCCTGCTGCTGTCCAACACCCGCTACCGGGTGGCCAGTGGCCGGCGGCTCAGCCCGCGCCGGGCGGTGGCCGGCCAGGAGGCCCGGGTCCACCTGCGGGTGGACAACGTCTCCCGGGTCCCCACCGGCCTGCTGCTGCTGGAGGACAAGGTCCCGTACGTGCTCGGGCCGCGCCCGCGGTTCGTGCTGGACCGGGTCGAGCCCCGCGGCAACCGCGAGGTCTCCTACCGGGTCCGCTCCGACCTCCGGGGCCGCTACCCGCTCGGCCCGCTCCAGCTGCGGCTCTCCGACCCGTTCGGGATGTGCGAGCTGAACCGCTCGTTCTCCGCCTCCGACGTGCTCACCGTCGTCCCGCAGATCCTGCCGCTGCCGTACGTCCGGCTCAGCGGCGAGTGGGCCGGCCAGGGCGACAGCCACGCCCGGGCCCTGGCCCTGGCCGGTGACGACGACGTCATCCTGCGCGAGTACCGCCCCGGCGACGACCTCCGCCGGGTGCACTGGAAGTCCACCGCCCGCTACGGCGAGCTGATGGTCCGCCGCGAGGAGCAGCCCCGCAAGGCCCGGGCCACCGTCCTGCTGGACACCCGCGAGGTGGGCCACCGGGGCAGCGGCCCCGCCTCCTCCTTCGAATGGGCGGTCTCCTGCACCGCCTCGGTCACCGCCCACCTGCTGGAACGCGGTTACCAGACCCGGCTGCTGACCGACACCGGACTCGCCGTCCCCGGGAGCGGCGCCGGCGGCGGCAACACGGCACCCGACGCCTCCGGCCTGATCCTGGACGCCCTCGCCGTGGCCGACCTCTCCGAGGGCGCCGGGCTCTCCCGCGCCGAGGAACCGCTGCGGGCCGGCGGGGAGGGCCTGCTGGTCGCCGTCCTCGGCGACCTGGACGAGGAGCAGGTCGCCCGGCTGGCCCGGCTGCGCAACCGCACCGGTGGCGCCGTGGCCTTCCTCCTCGACACCGCCACCTGGGCCGGCCTCCGCATGCTCGCCCCCGACACCGGCGGCGACGAGTTCCGCGACCGGGTGCTCCGCCTGCGCGAGGCCGGATGGACCGTCCTGCCCGTCCGTGCCGGCGACTCGGTCACCGAACTGTGGCGGGCCGCCGACCGGGCCGAGGCGCCCTCCCCCTACCGAAACGAGGCCGGCGCGTGACCACCCGGGCCAAACTGACCGCGTACTCGGCGCTGGCCACCGCCCTGGCCGCGCTCTGCCTGACCCCGCTGCTGACCACCAAGGGCTGGATCACCCACGCGTACCTGGTGGTGGCCGTGATCGCGGTCGTCGGCGCGGGCCTGCGGCGCACGCCGTTCTACCGCTGGGCCGTCCCGCTCGGCCAGCTGGTCGCGCTCCTCCTCCTGCTGCTGCTCGCCTTCGCGGCCTCCGGCGCATCCTGGGGCGGGATCGTCCCCGGTCCCGAGTCGCTGCGCACCCTCGCCCGGGCGTTCGAGCAGGGGCTGAACGACATCCGGGAGTACGCCATCCCCGCCCCGCCCAGCGCGGGCCTGCGGCTGATCATGATCACCTCGATCGGTCTGATCGCCGTCGCGGTGGACACCGTCGCGGTGACGTACCGGCGCTCGGCGCTGGCCGGGCTGCCGCTGCTGGCGCTCTACTCGGTCGGCAACGGCCTGGCCGGCGACCGGGGCAACTGGCTCTGGTTCGCGGCCGCCGCGGCCGGCTACCTGGTCCTGCTCTTCGCCGAGGGCCAGGACCGGGTCTCCCGCTGGGGCCGGGTCTTCCGCGGCACCCCGCACGGCACCGAGGGCAGCTCCGGCGGACTCAGCCAGAGCGGCCGGCAGGTCGGCGTGGTGGCACTCGCGCTCGCCCTGCTGCTGCCGGCCTTCCTGCCGCGCTGGAGCTCCGGCCTGGTGAACAGCGGCGGCACCGCGAGCTCCGGCAAGCACGGCGGCGCCGGCGGCTTCAACAGCCTCGATCCCCTGGTCGCCCTGAACGACGCGCTCCCCGAGCCCCGCAACGTCGAGCTGCTCACCTACAAGATGGACAGCCCGCTGGCCGACAGCACCTACCTGCGCACCGGCTCGCTGGACGCCTTCGACGGCACCAGGTGGAAGCTCAGCTCCACCGACACGACCGAGTTCAAGGGCACCCTGCCGGCCCCCGACGGCCTGACCGTGCCCGACTTCCCGGAGCTGAAGACCACGGTCAGGATCAGCGACCGGCTGGAGAACGCCTGGCTCCCGATGCCCTACCCGGCCCGGACCGTCTCGCTGCGCAACACCGCCGACTGGCAGCTCGACTCGCTCACCTCGGCCCTCCAGCCGACCCGGGACAAGGCGATCAAGGGCCTCGGCTACACGGTCACCTCGCTGTACGTCGGCCCCACCGCCGCCGAACTGCGCAGCGCCCCCCAGGCGCCCGACCGGATCCGGGCCCAGTACCTCGACCTGCCGAGGGACCTGCCGCCGATCGTCCGCCAGAAGGCCGTCTCCGTCACCCAGCAGGCGCGGACCCCCTACGACAAGGCGGTCGCGCTGCAGGAGTGGTTCACCCGCTCCGGCTTCACCTACGACGTCAAGACCCGGTCCGACAGCGGCAGCGACGCGATGGCCGACTTCCTGACCCGGCGGCGGGGCTACTGCGTCCACTTCGCCTCCACCATGGCCGCGATGGCGCGCGTCCTGGACATCCCCGCCCGGGTCGCGCTCGGCTTCACGCCCGGCGACACCAAGGGCGGCGACGTCTACTCGGTGACCGACTCGATGTACCACGCCTGGCCCGAGCTGTACTTCGAGGGCTACGGCTGGATGCGCTTCGAGCCCACCCCGACCCGCGGCGTGCAGCCCGAGTACAGCGACCAGGTCGCCGCGCCGACCACCGCACCGACCACGCAGCCGACCGCGCAGCCGCAGCCCAGCGCCTCGGCGCAGCTGCCGTCCGCCAACCCCGACTGCGACCCGAAGCTGCGCAGCATGGGCGAGTGCGGGGAGCGGGACAGGTCCGCCGGCGGTGCCCTGGCCGACTCCTGGCTGTTCTCCGGGAAGACCCTGGCCACCCTGGCCGCCGCCCTGGTGCTGCTCGCGCTGCTGCTCACCCCGATGGTCTGGCGGGCGCTGCTGCGCCGGCGCCGGCTCGGAGCCGGCGGGCGGCGGCGCCCCGGAGGGGAGGGGTCGGTCGAACTCACCGACGAGCAGGTGATGGCCGCCTGGGACGAGCTGATCGACTCCGCCTGGGACCTCGGCATCCCGCCCGACGAGTCGCGGACCCCGCGCTCCGCCGCGCGCCGGATCGCCGAGACCGCCGAGCTCGACGAGGCCTCGGCGGCGGCGGCCGGGCGGGTGGCGCTGGCCACCGAGCGGGCCCTCTACGCCCGGACCACGCAGGTCACCACGCCGCTGGCGGCGGACGTCCGGACCGCGCGACGGCCTGCGGGCCGGCGCGGGCCGGCGCGGCCGGGCCAGGGCGCTGCTCCTGCCCGCGTCCTCGGCCCAGCTCTGGTGGCGCCTCTCGGACGCGGTGCTGGCGGCCCGGCTGGCGGTGCGCCGCAGGGCCGCGCGGCTGACCGCCGCCGTCACCGGGCCGGTCCGCCGGGCCCTGCGGCGGCGGAAGGGCGACCGTCCGGAGTCCTGACGCACCGGCTCCCGTCCCCCGCCGGCTCCCCCGCCGGTGCCGGACGGGAGCCCGGGGACAACGGAGAGGGCGGGCAGTCGGTCGACTGCCCGCCCTCGTCACGTTCGTCCGGCGTCCCGTGCGTCCGTCCGGATCCTCACCAGGCCCCGGACGACCGGCTCAGAACCCGCCGGTCTGCTCGTCGCGCCGACGCTGCCAGCGCTGCTCCACCCGGTCCATCATCCCTGCCTTGCGGCGCGGGGCCGCGGCCGGCCCGGCGCCCTGGGTCTGTCCGGCGGGCCCACGGCGCCAGCCGGTCACGGCGAAGACGGCGCACCCCAGCATCACCAGGAACCCGACCACGCTGACCCAGATCTGGTTGGGTACGACCATGCCGCCCATCAGCAGGCCGATGCCCACCACGAAGCCACCGACGGCCAGGTACACCCGGCGACGGGTGTAGGTGCGCAGACCGGTTCCCTCAAGCGCCGACGCGAATTTGGGATCTTCGGCATACAGCGCTCGCTCCATCTGGTCGAGCAGTCGCTGCTCGTGCTCCGAGAGCGGCACGGAGTCCTCCTACTCGTCGGTCGCGGGTGCGACCGGTCCGCCGCCCCGGTCGGGGAGGCACGTCCAATCAGCCTTCAGAACACGCGGTCGGACGCCTGTGCGGGGGCCCGGGTCCGTGTCGTCCATATGCCCCGCGCTTCCGGCTGTCATGCTTTCCGGCTTTACCCAGATCATACGGTCCACCGGCCGGTTCCGGAGTGGTCGACCACGCGTGGGCCCGGCCACTTCGGCGGCTCCCAGCTGCACAGTGCTCAACGCGGAGGCCGCCGGACAAGTGCCCGATCCGATGGAATGGGCCCGGACCTGGGGGGATCGTGAGGAGACGGTGAGGAGACGGCCGGGAGACGCGGCGGCGGTGCGCGGGCGAACGGCGGCGGACGGGCCGGTCAGGCCAGGGTGGCCAGCAGGTGGAGCTGGGTCGCCACGGCGTGGAACGCGGGCTGCCCGGCGGCCGCCTCCTCCAGCTTGAGCAGCGCCTCCATGGCACCCGGCTCGGTGTCCACCAGGACGCCGGGCACCAGGTCGGCGAAGACCCGGACCCCGTGCACGGACTCGACCCGCAGGCCCGCCCCGACCGCCAGCCGGTCCAGCTCCTCGCCGGTGAAGCGGCGCGGCATCGGGTCGCTGTCGCCCCAGCGGCCGTCGTCGGCGGCCAGCACCGCGCGGGCCTCGGCGAAGTGGCCGCCGAGGGCCCGGGCGAGCACCGCACCGTTCCGGTTCGCGGCCAGCAGGCTCACGAAGCCGCCCCGGCGCAGGGTGCCGGCCAGGCTGCCGAGGGCGTCCGCCGGGTCGTCCACGACCTCCAGCACGCCGTGGCAGAGCACCGCGTCGACGCTGCCGGGCGCGACCAGCTCGGGCAGCGTCTGGGTGTCGCCCTGCACGGCGCGGACCAGGTCGGTCACGCCGGCCTCGGCGGCCCGCCGCTCCAGCGCGAACAGCGCGTCCGGGCTCGGGTCGACCACGGTGACCCGGTGGCCGAGCCGGGCCACCGGCACCGCGAAGTTACCGGTGCCGCCACCGGTGTCCACCACGTCCAGCACCGGCTGGTCCAGCTCGGCCGCCCGCTTCTCCAGGGCGGCCCGCACCACCTCCCACACCACGGCGGTACGCAGGGCACTGCGGGGACGCGTCGGGTACAAGGCGGGGCTCCTTGGCACGTGCAGATTCGATCAGGTTGCCTCCACCTTAGACCGAGCGGACGACGCGCCCGCGACGCCGGTCACCCGGCGTCACCCGGGTCGTCGGCACCGTCCAGCGGCAGGCGCGGGGCGGGCGGGGTCGGGTGCAGGCCGAGCAGCCGCTCGACCAGACGGAGGAAGAAGGCGGAGTTGCGGATCAGGTCGTCGGCGTCGCGGGCCGAGGCGGAACCCCGGATGCCGGCCTCGGCGGCGGCCCGGCGGCGCGCACCGGCCGCGAAGTACACCGCCCACTCCGCGAGTTCGGGCGCGACCTCGGGCAGTACCTCCCAGGCGCTGCGGATCGCCCGGCGGCGCCGGGGGTTCTTCTCGGGCCGCCCCCGGACGGCCAGCACCGCCGCGACGGTGCGCAGCGCCGCGAGGTGCGCGGCGGCGTACCGCTCCAGCGGGTCCTCCAGGGAACGGGAACGGGTCAGGGTCCGGTGGGCGTCGGCGAGCAGGTCGAGGGCGGCGGGCGGAGCGGAGACCCGGCGCAGCACCGGGTGCACGTCGGCGCCGGTGGCCGGCCCGTGGGCGGCGGGCCGGTCGGCGGCCGGTCGGTCGGCGGCGGAGTGGAGGCGGGCGGTGACGGGCTCAGGGTGGCTGATGGTCATGGTCTCCCCCGTTCCGAGGCAGCGCACGGACCGGGTGATCCGCGCTCCTCCATCGTGACCGGCACCACTGACAATCCGGCCGGAGCGCCGTCGCCGACGCGGGTACCGAAGCGCCGTCCCCCACGGACGGCGCTTCGGAGCACCCCGGTCCCCCCGTTCGCCGCGGCCTTCCGGCCCCGGTTCCCCCCCGCCGGTACGCCGGTCCCCCCTGGCCCGCTCCGCCGCCCCGTGCCGGCGGTGCGCGGCCTCCGACCGGCTCCGGTGCGGAGCTCGACGGCGCTTCCGCCGGTCCCCCGTGACCGGCGGACGACGCCCGTCCGCAGCTCCGGGGCGGGGCGCCCGACGCGCCGCCGTCCCGGTGCCACCACTCTCCCGTCTTCGCAGGTCGCAGGCCATCCGCGCAGCTACTCAACCCGGTACCTGAGTATCCGTACTCAGACGCACCCGGACCGCACTCGGACCTCCCGCGGCGGGAACCGCACACCCCGCCCGCGGCGTCCCGGTACGGTACGGCGAGCCGGGCCGATCCCGGCGGGCACTCCGAGGAGGAACGGATGACGATCGTTCCGCTGATCTTCACCAGCGGACTGGCGAGCGGGATCAACGCGTACGCGGTGGTGCTGCTGCTCGGTCTGCTCGGCCGGTTCGCGGGGGCCGACTCGGTGCCGCCCGCGCTGGAGCGCACCGACGTGCTGATCGCCGCGGGCGTGCTGTTCCTGCTGGAGGCGGTGGCCGACAAGATCCCGTACGTGGACAGCCTCTGGGACGTCGCCCACACCGCGATCCGGCCGGTCGCGGGTGCCACCGTGGGCGCGCTGATCGCCTCCGCCGACCCGGGCTCGCTGAGCGAGGTCGCGGCGGGCGCGATGGGCGGCACAGCCGCGCTGGTCAGCCACCTGGTGAAGGCCTCGCTGCGGATGGCGGTCAACACCTCGCCGGAGCCGGCCAGCAACATCGTGGTCTCGCTGGCCGAGGACGTGTCGGTGGCCGGACTGGTCACACTGGCGATCTTCCACCCCTGGCTGGCCGCCTCGATCGCCACCGTCCTGCTGCTGATCGGCCTGCTACTGGTCTGGTTCGCGGTCAACCGGATCCGGGCCTTCCGGGCCCGGCGGCGGGAACGGCGGGCCGCCCGCGCCGCCGCGGCCGGACGCCCGGTGGTGGAGGAGCCCGTCCAGGGGACCCGGAGCGGGCCCTAGGATCGGACGCATGGCACGGATCGTCATCATCGGCGCAGGTATGAGCGGGCTCGCGGCGGCCTCCCGGCTGGCGACCCTCGGGCACAGGGTGACGGTCTGCGAGGCGCGCGGCACGTACGGGGGGATGGTCGGCCGCTACGAGCGCGACGGCTTCGCCTTCGACACCGGCCCGGGTCTGCTCACCCTCCCCGCCGTCTACCGCGACCTCGCGCTGAAGACCGGCCGGGAGCCGCTGGAGGAACTGGTCGAGCTGGGCCCGGTCGACCCGGAGAGCCGTCACCTGTTCGCCGACGGCACCGCGCTGTCGCTGCCCAACGCGTCCCGGGGCGGCGTGGTCCGGGCCCTCGACGAGGCCTTCGGCCCGGGCGCCGGCGAGCGCTGGGCAACGGTGCTCAACCACGGCCGCACGGTGTGGGAGGCCACCCGCCGCCCGCTGCTGGAGGAGCCCCTCCCCGCCGACCCCCGGCCGCTGCACACCGACCCGTACCCGGTGCCGGGGGCCGACCGGCGCGGCCTGTTCGGCCGGCTGCGCGGCCGCCGACCGTGGACGCTGGCCGACGTCGCCGCCGAGCAGCTGGGCGGGCACCCGGCCCTGACCGCCCTGCTGCACGAGCACGCGCTGCGCTTCGGGCTCGACCCGCGCAGCGCCCCCGCCGGGGCCACCGTGCTGCCGTACATGGAGCAGTCCTTCGGCGTCTGGTACGTCCGGGGCGGCCTGCGCGCGCTGGCCGACGCCTTCTACCGGCGGTGCGAGCAGCGCAAGGTGGAGTTCCGCTTCGAGACGCCGGTCACCAAGGTGGACACCCGGGACGGCCGGGTCTGCGGTGTGCAGACCAAGGGCGACCGGATCGACGCCGACCTGGTGGTCTCCTCGATCGACACCCGGGTGCTGCACACCCAGTGGATGGGCCCGGCCGACTCCTCGGACGACTGGCCGGCCTCCGCCGGGCGGCTGCACGGCGTGCCCGGACGGGTCAGCGTGCTGCTCGCGCTGCGCGGCGCCCGCCCGGCCGGTACCGCGCACCGCACGGTGGTGCACGCCGGTGACCCGGCCGCCGAGCTGGCCGGCATCTTCCCCCCGGGCGCCCCGCTGTCGGACCGCCCGACCGTCCAGGTCCTGCGGCCGGACGACCCGTCGTTGCACCCGGAGGGCCACGAGAGCGTCGTGCTCACCGCGACCACGCCCTCGCTGGACCTCGACTGGGGGACGCCCGGCACCGCCGACGCCTTCGCGGACCGGATGCTCGACCAGGCCGACGCGGCCGGGCTCGGCCTGCGCGAGCGGGTGCTCTGGCGGGTGGTCCGCACCCCCGAGCACACCGAGCGCGACGCCGGTTCCTTCTTCGGCTCCGTGCCGCCGCCCGCGCTCGCCGGCTTCGACGGCGACCTGCTCCAGGCCCCGAACGAGGACTACCCCGGCCTCTACCTCACCGGCGGCGCCGCCCACCCCGGCGGGGGCCTGGCCCGCGTCGGCATGTCCGCCTGCATCGTGGCCAACCTCATCGGCCCCGCCTGAGCCTGACGGTCGGAGCGGGCCGCCGAGCGGGATCCGGTTCCGGGGCCCTGGAGTCAGCCCTGCTGCTGCCAGGTGGTTTGCTGCGGGTAGCCGTACTGGTCGTACTGCGGCTGCTGCGGGATACCGTGCCGGCCCTGGCCCTGATCGTGGCCCTGCCCCTGGTCGGGCTGGGCCTGGTGGTGGTCCACGTGCTGGTGCCCGGGCTGGGGGTGCCACTGCTGCTGGTCGTAGCCGTACGGGTCGGGCTGCTGCACGCCCTGCTGCTGGTAGGTGCCGTACGGATCCGGCTGCTGCACGCCCTGCTGCTGGTAGGTGCCGTACGGGTCGGGCTGCTGCACGGCCTGCTGCTGGTAGGTGCCGTAGCCCTGGTCGTACGCGAAGGCGGGCTGCTGCGGGGTCTGCCACTGCTGCTGGGCGTTCTGGTCCCACGCCGTCTGCTGCTGGTCGTACCCCGTCCCGTAGGCCTCGGCGTACGGGTCGGCCTGGGGAACGGCCTGGAGCAGCTCGGTCTGCTGCTGCTCGTAGTAGGCGGGCGCGTAGACGCCGTCCGTCGCCAGCTCCTGCATCGCGAAGGCTGCGGTCTGCTCGACGGCCGGTGCGTCCTCGGCCGCCGGGGCCGGCTCCGGGGCCTCCTCGACCACGCTCACCTCGCCGACCCGCTCCGCCGCGACCACGGCGGCCGCGGCCGCCGCACCGCCGGTCAGCGCGCCGAGCATCGGCACCTTGGCCAGCGGGCCGGGCAGGCCGCCGTCGGCCGTGCGGAGCGACCAGCCGGCCGCGTACCCGCGCTTCACCGAGAGGGTGACGAAGGTCTGGCCGACCGCGAACATCGCGGCGCCCCCGCCGATCACCGGGACGGATCCCATCGCCATCCCGACGGCCACCCCGAGGAAGCCGGCGAGGGCCAGGCCGCGCCAGTGCAGCGGCGCCCGGTTCTGCAGCAGCAGCTCGGCGACCAGCCAGAGCGCCACCACCGCCAACGCGCCGTACAGCAGCAGGTATCCGATCCCCATCCCGCCCGGTACCTCCAGTCGCGTGCCCGCGCGCGCCGCGCGTGTGCGGCGACTGTACCGGTTCAACGGCCCGGGTACCGCATCGCGTTCCCGGCCGCTCGGGCCCGGCTCCCGGCCTGCCCCGGACCGCCCGCGGACGGGCCGCAGAAGGGCGGAAAGCGGGCCGGGCCGGGCCGGGCGTGAGCCGCCGACGAGGCTCCGGCGCAGCTCAGCGCCGGTGCAGGCCGAGGTTCTGGTAGATCTCCAGGGTGGCCGTCGAGTGGTTCAGCGTGATGAAGTGCAGCCCGGGGACGCCCTCCGCCAGCAGCCGCTCGGACATCGCGGTGGCGTGCTCCATGCCGACCTCGCGCAGCGCCGCCGGGTCGTCGATCACCGCCCGCAGCCGGGCCTCCAGGTCGACCGGGAAGGCCGAACCGCTCAGCTCGGGGAACCGCTCCAGCTGCTTGGCGTTGGTGACCGGCATGATCTCCGGGATGATCGGCGCCTCGCAGCCGGCGGCCGTCACCCGGTCGCGCAGCCGCAGGTAGTCGTCGACCTCGAAGAACATCTGGGTGATCGCGTAGTCGGCCCCGGAGCGGATCTTCGCCACGAAGTGCCGGATGTCCTCGTCCCAGTCGGTCGACCGCGGGTGCATGTTCGGCGAGGCCGCCACGCCGACGCAGAAGTCGCCGATGCCCTTGATCAGCTCGACCAGCTCGTAGGCGTAGGTGACGCCCTGCGGGTGGTTGACCCACTCGCCGGTCGGGTCACCGGGCGGGTCACCGCGCACCGCGAGGACGTTCCGCACGCCCTGGTCGGCGTACTGGCCGATGATGTTGCGCAGCTCGGCGATCGAGTGGTCGACGGCGGTCAGGTGGGCGACCGGGGTCAGCGTGGTCTCGGTGGCGATCCGGCCGACCATGTTGACGGTGCGCTCGCGCGAGGAGCCGCCCGCGCCGTAGGTCATGCAGACGAAGTTGGGGTCGAGCGGTTCGAGCCGCCGGATGGCGTCCCAGAGTTTCTGCTCGCCGGCCTCGGTGCGCGGTGGCATGAACTCGAAGGAGAAGGACCGCTTGCCGGCTGCCAGGAGTTCGCGGACCGTCAGCGCGCGGTCCGGTCTGGTGGAAGCGATACCTAGTGCCATGCTGGCAGGTTAGCCGCCGGGCGAAGGGCGCGGACAACTCGGTCCCAGATTTTGAGACAACAGGTGGACGGCGTTCCGGTTCCCCACCACCGCGGTTCACCCGGGCGGCCGAGGCTCGTCCGTACAGTTGTTCCTGCCCGCCCGGATACCCTGGCTGAACCCCAGCGACCTCCGGAGTCCCATCGTGACCTCGTCCCGCCAGCGGCCGGCCAACCCCATTGACGTGGAGGACGTGCGCGAGCGTGTCAACGCCGCCCTCGCCGGCTTCATGGGCGGCCAGTCGGCCCTGCTCGGCAAGATCTCCCCACAGCTGGGGCCGGTCGCCGACGCGCTCCGCGACTTCCTGCTGGACGGCGGCAAGCGGCTGCGCCCGGCGTTCTGCTACTGGGGCTGGCGCGGCGCCGGCGGCCCGGCGGCGAGCAGCGGGATCGACCGGGCGGCGGCGGCCCTGGAGCTGCTCCAGGCCAGCGCGCTGGTCCACGACGACCTGATGGACCGCAGCGACACCCGGCGCGGTCTGCCCTCGGTGCACCGCCGGTTCGAGGCGCTCCACCGCGAGCACGGCTGGCGCGGCGACCGCGAGCAGTACGGCGCCTCGGCGGCGGTGCTGCTCGGCGACCTGCTGCTGATCTGGTGCGACGAGCTGTTCCTGCACTCGGGCCTGGAACCGGCCGCGGTGCTGGCCGCCAAGCCGATGTTCGACCTGATGCGCACCGAGGTGATGGTCGGCCAGTACCTGGACGTGCTGGAGCCGGTCGCCGGGGACTCCACCGACGAGGGCGCACTGGACCGGGCGCAGACCGTCCTGCACTACAAGTCGGCCAAGTACACGATCGAGCGGCCGCTGCAGGTCGGCGCGCTACTGGCGGGCGCCCCGCCGGAGCTGGTCGAGGCGTACGGGGCGTTCGGACTGCCGCTGGGCGAGGCGTTCCAGCTGCGGGACGACCTGCTCGGCGTCTTCGGCGACCCCGCGGTCACCGGCAAGCCGGCCGGGGACGACCTGCGCGAGGGCAAGCGGACGCTGCTGGTGGCGCACGCCATGCGGGGCCTGTCGGCCGCCGACGCCCGGCACCTGGACGAGCGGCTGGGCGCGCCCGACCTGGCCGCCCCGGAGGTCGCCGAGCTGCGCGGGCTGGTGGCCCGCTCCGGCGCGCCGGACGTGGTCGAGCAGCGGATCGAGGAGCTGATGCGGCAGTCGCTGGCCGCGCTGGCGGCGGCGCCGCTGGCGGACGAGCGGGCCCGCGAGGTGCTGCTGGCGCTGGCCGAGGCCGCCACCGTCCGCAAGTACTGACCGCGGACGGCGGAGGAGGCAGGCGGCCGGTCGGCGTTCGGGCGGCGGCCCCCCCCCGCACCGCCGCGCCCCCAACCCCCCCA
>NZ_JBEXNT010000174.1:0-16492 GCF_040611255.1 Kitasatospora sp. NPDC002965
GGGGCTGCCGCCGCGGCTTCCGCACCCCCGCCCCCCCACGACCAGTTTTCCACGGGCGGAGGGCGGCCCCCTTACGGGGGCCCCCCGTCCCGGAAGGACCGGTGGAGGATGACCGAGTTCGGCGCCGCCCGCTCCGGTGAGGAGTGCGCCCCGGCCCGGAGCACGGCCGGGGTTGCGGCAGGGACCAGGCGGGCGCCGCGCGGCGCCCGCCGGGTCCGCTCGCGGTGGACGGGAGGGCGAGGGACATGACGCTCTCCCACCCCGCCACCCGAGGTGAGGACGGCGAGCGCGGCCGGTTCGAGCGGCTCGCCGAGAACGCCTCCAATCTGACCGGCTCGCCGGCGTTCTCCGTGTTCTGCGTCGTGCTGGTGGCCGCCTTCTTCGCGGTCCACGCGGCGGGTCTGTCGACGGAGTGGCAGATCCTCGTCGGCGACACGATGGCCGCGGTCACGCTGCTGTTGCTGGCGCTGCTCAAGAACGCCGAGCGGCGCGCCGAGCACGCCGTCCAGCGCAAGCTCGACGCGATCGCCGCCGCCCTCCTCGAACAGCACGAGGGCCACGAGGGGGAGGCCCACCGGCAGCTCCGGAAGGCGATCCGCATGGAGGAACGCCTCTGACGCCCGCTCCGCCGACCACTCCGGACAGCCGACGTCGCCGGACGTCGGTGCCGGTGCCCCCGCAGCCGGGGGCACCGGCATCCGGCGCTCCCGCGCGTCAGCCCCGGGCGGTCAGCGGCGCGTAGGCGTCCGGGCGGCGGGTGGAGTTGAACGGGAAGAGTTCGAGCCAGTCGTGGCGCTGGTCGAGGTCGAGGTCGGCGACCAGGACGGCGGCCTCGTCGCGCGGGGCCTGCGCGAGAACGCGGCCGTAGGGGTCCACGATGAAGGAGCTGCCGTAGAAGGTGAGCTCGCCCTCGACGCCGGTGCGGTTGGGGACGATCATGAACGTGGCGTTGGCGATGGCGTTGCCGGTGATGACCTTCTGCCACAGCGGCTGGGTGTCGAAGCCGGGGTGGCCGGGCTCGGAGCCGATGGCGGTGGGGTAGATGAGGGCGTCGGCGCCGGCGAGGGAGTAGGCGCGGGCGAGCTCGGGGAACCACTGGTCCCAGCAGGTGGGCATGCCCACGGCGGCGCCGCCGACCTCGGCCAGCGGGAACGCGTCGTCGCCGGCGGGGCCCTGGCGGAACCAGGTGTCCTCGTAGTAGCCCTCGGTCACGGGGATGTGGAGCTTGCGGGTGCGCTGCACCAGCGTGCCGTCGGGTGCCACCAGGATCGCGGTGTTGTAGCCGAGGCCGTCGGGGCCCTCGGGGCCGTCGGCCTTCTCGAACAGCGAGGCGTGGACGTGCAGGCCGTGCTCGCGGGCCGCGGCCGCGGCGAAGGCGAAGGTCGGACCGGTCAGCAGGTCCTCGGGCTCGACGGCCTGCGGGTGGTCCGCCTGGCGCAGGACGGCGAAGTACGGGGAGAGCGTCAGCTCCTGGAGTGCGACCAGGCGCGCGCCCTGCTCGGCGGCCAGGCGGATGCCCTCCAGCAGACCGGCGCGGTGCTGTTCCGGGTCCTGGTGCCAGCGCTGCTGGACGACGGCCACCCGCAGGGCGGCGCGCTGCGGGGCGCGGGTGCGGGCCGGGGAGGCCGGCGGGTTCAGGGCGGTGATCAGACGCATGGCGGTTCCCGGGGGTGGCTGGGCCGGCGGCCTCGTCGCCGCCGTGCCGGAACGTTCCGGCACGGGGAAGAGTAGCCATGCCGGAACGTTCCGGCAATACGCGCCGGAGACCGCCCGCCGCGCCCCGGCCGGCGAACGGGATCGAGGGCGGGCCCGAGGTGGGGAGCGCGCCCCGGGGCGGTGTCTAGACTTCCGGGCTGTGACCAGCCAACCTGTGACCCTGTTCGACGTGGCCCGGGCGGCCGGGGTGTCCAAGAGCACGGCCTCCGACGCGCTGCAGGGCTCCGGCAGGGTCGCGGAGGCCACCCGTGAACGCGTCCGGGCGGCGGCCCGCGAGCTCGGCTACCGCCCCAACTCGGCCGCTCGCAGCCTCCGCCGCTCCAGCACCGGGGCGATCGGCCTGCACCTGCCGCGGACGGCGACGCGCCTGGAGTACTACATGAACCTGGCGTTCGGCGCGGTCGAGCGGGCCAGGGAGGACGGACTGGACCTCGTCCTGCTGGCCCCGGGGACGGCGTCCGGCGGCGGACTCGCCGCGCGGGTGGACGGCCTGCTGGTGATCGACCCCGAGGTCGACGACCCGGAGGTCCCGTACCTGCTGGGCTCCGGCGTGCCGGTGGTGACGGGGGAGCGCTACCTGGGCGGCGGCGTCGCACCCAGCGGCGCGGTGGTGTGCGACAACGCCGCCTCGCTCGCCTCGCTGCTCGACCACCTCGCGGCGCGCGGAGCACGCCGCCCGGCGCTGCTGGCCCCCGGCCCGGGGTCCGACTGGGCCGCCGCGCTGCGGGCCGCCGCCGCCGACTGGACCCGGCAGCAGGGCGTCGAGGTCACGGTGCGGACGGTCCCGTTCGCGGCCACGCCCGCCGAGGCGGAGGCCGCCACCGCGGAACTGCTCGCCGGCACCCCGGGCCTGGACGCGGTGGTGTGCGCCCCCGACGGCGCGGTGCCCGGCGTGCTGACGGCCGCGGCCCGGGCGGGCCTGCGGGTCGGCGCGGACCTGCTGGTGGCCGCGTGCGTCGACGGCCCCGCGGCGCGGGGGGCGAGCCCGCAGGTGACGGCGGTGGACCTGCGCGCGGCGCAGTACGGACGCGCGTGCGCGGAGCTGCTGAGCGATCTGCTGGCGGGAGCGGCGGTCCCCGGCGTGGTGCGCCGGCACGACTGGGCACTGCGCGTCCGGGCGTCCACCGCCGGCCACGGCTGACCGGCCGCCCACAGCCGGCACCGACCGGACCTACCGCTCCGTCGTGGTGCCGGGGTGGGCGGGGAGCGGCCGGGGGACCGTGCGCAGCCAGGCGCGGGCGGCCCGGGCCGAGGTGAGGTGGACCAGTGTCAGCCCGGGGTGGGCGGCGAGGCGGTCCAGGGTCCGTCGGCGGTACGCGGAGTGGTGGCTCCAGGCCCGGCGGATCGGGTGCTCCGGGTCGCGCCACTCCCGGAAGTGCTCCCGGTTGCCGTTCCACAGCTCGCGGCGGGTGAGCGCACGGGCGAGCGAGCGGCGCAGGACGCGGTGCATGACGGTGTACCGGGGCAGGTCGAGCCAGATGTAGGTGTCGGCCCGGGTGGTCAGCAGATCCCCGAGCAGCCCGGTGTACTGGTCCTCGGTGACCCAGCGGGCGGTGTGCGCGAACGCCTCGACGTCGGAGCGGAACGCGGGCCGCGGGGTCCAGTTCGGTCCGTGGTGCAGGGCGTCCAGTTCGTACCGCGGCAGGCCGAGCCGCGCGGCCAGCCGCCCCGCCGCCGTCGTCTTGCCCGCACCCGGGATGCCCGCGACCAGTACCCGCTCCACGGCCGTCACCCTAGTCCGTGGAGCGCGGACCCCGTACGCTGCCGGGCCCGGCGGCCTGGTCGACGGGGCGCCCCGAAGGGCAGGATTCGCGTCACGGTGCTGCACCGTGCGAATCGTGTTCGATAGGTTGGGGCCGGCGTGCGCAACCGAGTCCGCGGAGGGGTTCTCTCGATGACCGATCAGACGGTCCACCACCTGTTCTCCTACGGGACGCTCCAGCTCCCCGGGGTCCAGCTCGCCCGGTTCGGCCGGCGCCTCGACGGGCGGCCGGACGCGCTGCCGGGCTTCCGCCTGACCTACATCGCGATCACGGACCCGGAGGTGATCGCGGCCAGCGGCACCGACCGCCACCCCCTGGTGGTGGCCTCCGCCGAGGGCGGCGACGCGGTGGAGGGCAGCGTCTTCGCCCTCACCGACGCCGAGCTCGCCGCGGCGGACGACTACGAGGTCGACGACTACGCCAGGACCGAGGTCGTCCTGCGGTCCGGTACCAGGGCCTGGGCCTACCTCGACGCCGGCCCCCGGGACGTCACGGCCCCCTGAGCGGGGACCGCACGCCGAGGATGTCGCCCCGGACGGGGCGCGGACCGGCCGCCGCTGCGCTCACGGCGGCCCGGAGCATGTGTGCGATCCGGTTAACTCCCCGATCCACGGGCCGTGACAAGGCGGTAATGCGGCCTTCCTAGGGTCACGATCGTGGGAGTTCCCCACCGCTTGGTCCTTCGGGAGGGAGTCTCGGTGACGACGCCAGGTTCGAAGGCGGACAGCGTGCGGACGGTCTGCTCGTACTGCGGCGTCGGCTGCGGCATCGTGCTCGACATCGCCCGGGACGCCGTCAGCGGCCGGCGCACCGTCGTGAAGGCGGTCGGGGACCGGAAGCACCCGGCGAACCGCGGGCGGCTCTGCACGAAGGGCGCGACCGGCGCCGAGCTGATGGCCGCCTCCGGGCGGGCCACCAGGGCCCTGGTCCGTGCCGAGCGCGGCGCCGAGCCGGCCGAGGCGGACGTCGACGACGCGATCACGGCGGTGGCCGGACGCCTGCGGGCGATCCTGGACCGGCACGGCCCCGACGCGCTCGCCTTCTACGTCTCCGGGCAGATGTCCCTGGAGGCGCAGTACCTGGCGAACAAGCTCGCCAAGGGGTTCGTGCGGACCCACCGGATCGAGTCGAACTCCCGGCTCTGCATGGCCTCGGCCGGCACCGGCTACAAGCTGTCGCTCGGCGCGGACGGCCCGCCCGGCTCGTACCAGGACTTCGACCACGCGGACGTGTTCCTGGTCATCGGCTCGAACATGGCCGACTGCCACCCGATCCTGTTCCTGCGGATGATGGACCGGATCAGGTCGGCCGGGGCGAAGCTCGTGGTCGTCGACCCGCGGCGCAACGCCACCGCAGACAAGGCCGACCTGTTCCTGCAGATCCGGCCGGGGACCGACCTCGCCCTGCTGAACGGACTCCTGCACCTGCTGGTGGCGAACGGCCACACCGACGAGGCGTTCATCGCGGAGTTCACCGACGGCTGGGAGGCGATGCCCGCCTTCCTGGCGGACTACCCGCCGGCGAGGGTCGCCGAGATCACCGGGATACCGGAGGCCGACATCCGGCAGGCCGCGCAGTGGATCGGTGCGGCGGGGGAGTGGACGAGCTGCTGGACGATGGGCCTCAACCAGTCCACCCACGGCACCTGGAACACCAACGCCCTGGTCAACCTGCACCTGGCGACCGGTGCGATCTGCCGCCCCGGCAGCGGCCCGTTCTCGCTGACCGGCCAGCCCAACGCGATGGGCGGCCGGGAGATGGGGTACATGGGCCCGGGCCTGCCCGGCCAGCGATCGGTTCTCGTGGACGCCGAGCGGGCCTTCGTCGAGGACCTGTGGGGGATCGGGGCGGGCACCCTGCGCACCGACGTCGGGCGCGGCACGGTCGAGATGTTCGAGCAGATGGCCGCCGGTGACGTCAAGGCGTGCTGGATCATCTGCACCAATCCGGTGGCCTCCGTCGCCAACCGCAGGACCGTCATCGCCGCCCTGGAGGCCGCGGAACTGGTCATCACCCAGGACGTGTTCACGGAGACCGAGACCAACGCGTACGCGGACGTGGTGCTGCCCGCCACGCTGTGGGCCGAGTCCGACGGCGTCATGATCAACTCGGAGCGGAACCTCACCCTCGTCCAGGGCGTCGTCGACCCGCCCGGGCAGGCCCTGCCCGACTGGCAGCTGATCGCCCGGGTGGCCTGCGAGATGGGCTTCGCCGACGCCTTCACCTACGCGAGCGCCGAGGAGGTCTTCGAGGAGCTCAAGCGGGCCTGGAACCCGGCGACCGGCTGGGACCTGCGCGGCGTCGACTACCGGCGGCTGCGCGAGACCCCGGTGCAGTGGCCGGCGCCGTCCCCGGACGGCAGCGACCGCAACCCGATCCGCTACCTCAACGACGGCGTCAGCCAGACCCTGCTGGAGCGGGCGGACGGCACCCGTCCCCGGCTGGCGTTCCCCACCGCCGACGGCCGGGCCCGGTTCTTCGGCCGCCCGCACCTGCCCGCCGCCGAACTCCCCGACGACGACTACCCGTTCGTCCTCAACACCGGCCGCCTCCAGCACCAGTGGCACACCCTCACCAAGACCGGAAGGGTCGGCAAGCTCAACCGGCTGAACCCCGGTCCCTTCGTCGAGCTCCACCCGGAGGACGCCGCCGCGATGGGCGCGGAGGAGGGGGACCACGTCGAGGTCGCCTCCCGGCGGGGCCGCGCCGTCCTGCCCGCCGTCGTCACCGACCGGGTCCGCCCCGGCAACTGCTTCGCGCCGTTCCACTGGAACGACCTCTTCGGCGAGTACCTCGGCATCAACGCCGTCACCAACGACGCCGTCGACCCGGTCTCCTTCCAGCCCGAGTTCAAGGCCTGCGCCGTGGCGCTGCGGGTGGTGCCGGCCCCGGCGCCCGCGGACTCCGTTCCGGGGACGGCGGTGTCGGGGCCCGCCGCCCCGCCGCAGGCCCCGGCCGCCCCGCCGCCGGGTGTCGGCGCCGTCCCGGGCGTCGACGCGGCGCCGGGGACGGCGGTGGAGGGTGACAGGGCCGGTGCCCTGCCCGCCCTGGCCGCGCTGCTCGGCATCGAGCACCTCGCACCGCCGGTGCTCGCCGAACCGGAGCGCCGCTACCTGTCCGGCTTCCTCGCCGGGGTCGCGCTGGCGCCGCCCGGCGGCGTGCCGGTGCTGCCGGCCGACGCGCCGTTCGCCCCGGAGACGGCGCGGTGGGTGAACGGCCTGCTGGCCGGGGCGTTCTCCCGGACGGCGACTCCCCCCGCACCCGCCCCCGCCGCCCCCGAACCGGTCCGGGCCCGGGAACTGCTCGTCCTGTGGGCCTCGCAGACCGGCACCGCCGAGGAGTTCGCCGCCGGGGCCGCCGCCCGGCTGGCCGAGGCGGGCCGCCCCCCGGCCCTGCTCGCCATGGCCGACGCCACGCCCGGACGGCTCACCGCGGGCACCGACCTGCTCATCGTCACCAGCACCTTCGGCGACGGTGACGCACCCGACAACGGCGCCGACTTCTGGCAGGCGCTGGCCGACGGCGGCGCGCCCCGGCTGGACGGCGTGCGGTACTCCGTCCTCGCCTTCGGCGACTCCAGCTACGACGACTTCTGCGGCCACGGGCGGCGCCTCGACGAACGGCTCGCGGAGCTCGGCGCCACCCGCCTGCATCCGCGGACCGACTGCGAGGCGGACGACGACGAGGCCGCCGGGACGTGGCTGGAGCAGGTCACCGGCGTGCTCGCCGCTCCCCTCGCCGCTCCCCTCGTCGGCCCCCTTCCCGGCTCCGTCGCCGACGCGGGCGGCCGGCCGGCCCCCGCCGGGCCGCCCGCCGCCGGGCCGCCCGTCACGGCGGGCGGCGCACCGGAGCCTCCCGCGCCCGCCGCCGCGACGGCCCCGGCCGGGCCGCCCGCAGCCGCGTCCGCCGCCCTGCTCGCCACGGTCCGGGCCGCCGCGCCGGCCGGCTCCTCGAAGGCGTCCCCCTTCACCACCCTCCTGATCGGCAACCGGGTGCTGAGCCTGCCCGGGGCGCAGAAGGAGGTGCGGCAGTTCGCGTTCGACACCCACGGCGGCAGGCTCGCCTACGAGGCCGGTGACGCCCTCGGGGTGTGGCCGGCCAACGGGTCCGGGCTGGTCGCGGAGTGGCTCGCGCTGACGGGCCTCGACGCGGAGCGGGGCGTGACCCTGCCCGGGGTCGGCGACCTCCCCCTCGGCGAGGCCCTGCGGACCCGGCTCGACATCACCCGCATCACCCCTGAGCTGCTCGGCTTCGTCGCCGAGCGCACCGGCGACCGGGACCTCAAGCGGCTGCTGCGGCCGGACAACAAGGGCGAGCTGGCGCGGTGGAGCTGGGGCCGGCAGGCCGCCGACGTGGTCGCGGCCTTCCCGGTCCGGGCGAGCGCCGCCGAGTGGGCCGGCGTGCTCCGGCGGCTCCAGCCCCGGCTGTACTCCGTCTCCTCCAGCCCGCTGGCGCACCCCGGCGAGGTGCGCCTCACGGTGTCCGTGGTCCGCTACACCAACGACCTCGGCCGCGACCGCAACGGCGTCTGCTCGACCTACCTCGCCGACTGCGCCGACGACGGCCCGGTGCAGGTGTTCGTCCAGCGCTCCCCGCACTTCCGCCCGCCGGCCTCCTCCACGACGCCGATGATCATGGTGGGTCCCGGCACCGGCGTCGCGCCGTTCGTCGGCTTCCTGGAGGATCGGCGGGCCCGTGGCCACACCGGCGCGAACTGGCTGTTCTTCGGCGAGCAGCGCGAAGCCACCGACTTCTACTACCGGGAGGAGCTGGAGGCGTTCCGCGCCTCCGGCCACCTGGACCGCCTCGACGTCGCCTTCTCGCGCGACCAGCGCAACAAGGTCTACGTCCAGGACCGGATGCGCGAGCACGGGCCGCGCCTGTGGCGGTGGCTCCAGGACGGTGCCCACGTCTACGTCTGCGGCGACGCCGGCCGGATGGCCAAGGACGTCGACCGGGCGTTGCGGGAGATCGTCGCCGCCCACGGCGGGATGGACGAGGAGTCGGCCGCCGGGTACGTCCGGCAGCTGGCGGGCGACAAGCGCTACGTCCGGGACGTCTACTGATCCCCGCTCGGCCGGTAGGGGCTGTGCATGGTGAGGAAGCGGATGTCGAGGTCGGTCTCCAGGTAGTCCATCCGCCGTTCCCAGAAGGCCCGCATGTGGGGGAGGGCGAGGTGGGCGTCGAGGTCGGCCTCGGAGCGCCAGGCCTCGTAGAAGACGAAGACGCCGGGCTCCTGGCGGTCCTCGTGGAAGTGGTACTCCAGGCAGCCGGCCTCCTGTCGGGTGGGTTCGACGAACGAGAGCAGGAGCTCCTTCAGCTCCTCGGCGCGGTCGGGCCTGGGGCGGGCGGTGCCGACGAGCGTGAACGGCTGGGACATGTGGGGTTCCCCCTCCGGGAGGTCCTGGGACAGGCATAGGTACAGGAAATCTCGTACCTGGGCGACGCTAGCCGACCCGCAGGTACGATGCAATCCATACCTGGAGGGAGGTGTCCCGGATGCCCGACGACGAAGGCCACCCGAGCGTCGAGGAGATCGAGCTCGGCCCCGTGCTCTCCGCGCTGGCGGATCCGCTGCGCCGCCGCGTGGTGCGCGAGCTGGCCACCGGACCCGACGGCGCCGCGCGGACGTGCAGCTCCTTCGCGCTGCCGGTCTCGAAGGCGACCGTCACGTACCACTTCCGCGCCCTGCGCGAGGCCGGGCTGATCCGGCAGGTCGACCGGGGCAACAGCCGGATGGCCTGCCTGCGCCGGGCCGACATCGAACAGCGCTTCCCCGGGCTGCTGGGCATCGTGGCGGCCGAGCCGGAGGGGTGAGGGCGGGCGCGGGGAAGCCCCGTCCGGGCCGGCGCGCGTGACGTACGCTCACGCCGGGCCCGCGCCCGGCGCTCACGCCGGGCGCGGCCGGGTCAGCCGGACGCCGTGGCGCGCCGGCGGGGGCGGACCATGACCCGTCGCAGGTCGCAGAGTTCGACGTCGAAGTTCTTCGCGGTGGTGCGCAGCCGGGAGAGCATCGCGTCCGGGCCGGTGATCCAGAGCCGGTCGACGCCCAGTTCGCGCAGCGACCGCGCGGTGTCCACCCAGCGGATCGGGCTGACGAACCCGTCGAGCAGCGCGGTCCGCAGCTCCGCGGGCCCGGTCAGGACGGCCCCGTCGTAGTAGGAGACGATCGGAATCCTGGGCGCCGCCAGGGTGTACCGCGCGTACACCTCCTCCATCCGGGCCCTGACCCCGGTGAACAGGGACGTGTGGGCGGGCGGGCGCATCGTGTAGAGCGAGTAGCCGCCGGCTTCGCTGATCGCCGACTTGAAGGCGGCCAGTTCCGCCTCGCGCAGCGACACCATGTGGAAGTCGGTGTCCATCCGGCCGGAGACGTCGTGCCACTCCAGGCCGCCCAGCAGCGGGTCGAGCCGCTCCTCGGGCACCCGGACGAACGAGTGGGTGACGATGTCGCGGTGCTCGGTGGCGAAGTACTCGCGCTCGACCCGGGCGATCTCGTCGACCAGCCGGACGGTGTCGGCGAACGGCAGCGCGCCCGTGTAGGCCAGGGCGGTCCGCTCCCCGAAGCTCGGGCCGGCGCAGTACTCGGGTGCGGCGCCGAGCCGCTGCTCCGCCCACTCCGCCAGGGCCAGGCACGCGACGAGCACCGCCACCTGGACCGGTTCGGCGTAGTCGTCGTCGGCCGGTGCGTCGGCCAGCGCGTCGGCGAGGCGGTAGCCGAGCGCCTCGTCGGCCTCGGCGAGCCGCCGGCGCGCGAGCGGATGGATCATCAGGAACGTGCCGAGCTCCTCGCGGCGGACCGGGGAGAGGGCCGGGAAGACGATCGCGGCGGTCATCGGGAGGCCTCCGTGGGTGCCCCGCCCCGCGGGGCGGAGCGGGAGCGGTCGACTGCGGTGCGGGGGAGGGGGAGCCGGTCCGACGCCCGCGCGGCGCCGCCGGAGGGAGCACCGCCGAGCGGCGCGCCGCCGGTCGGTGCCGCGCGCTCCGGCGCGGCGTGCGGGCCGCGGCTCACGAGTGGACCGGCTTCTGGGCGGCGGGCGGGGCGGCCAGCCTCTCCAGCGCCTTCCGGTCGGGCTTCCCGTTGCGGTTGAGCGGCAGCCGGTCCAGGACGACGACCCGGTTGGGCTGCTCGTAGGCCGGCAGGACCGCGCAGATCCGCTCCCGCCAGTGCGCGGCGTCCGCGCCGGTCTCGTCCTCGACGAAGAACACCAGGGAGCTGCCGCGCCGTTCGTCCGGGACGGCGATCACCTTGGCCGAGCAGCCCGCCTCGGCGATCCGCGCCTCGATCCGCTCGGGGTAGAGCGTGTAGCCCATCCGGTGCACGGCCAGCTTGCGGCCGAGGACGGACAGGTTGCCGTGCTCGTCCAGGCGCCCGAAGTCGCCGGTGCGCCGCCAGCCGCGGGCGACCGGGGCGAGGTCGCCGTCCGGGCCGAGGTAGCCCTCCATGAGCTCCGGCGAGTCGACCTCGATCTCGCCCGCCTCGAACGGGCCGAGCACCGCGCCCGCGTCGTCGACGATCCGCACGCCCATGCCGACGACGGGCCGGCCGGTGGCCACGGGGTTGTCCGCGGTCGCGAAGGCGACGTTGCCCAGCTCGGTGCTGCCGTAGCTGTCCAGCAGGGGCTTGCCGCACAGGTCGACGTACCGGTCGACCAGGGTGGGGTCCAGCGGGGCCGCGCCGCTGCAGAACAGCCGCACGCCGCGCAGGTCGGCCGTCGGGTCGGGGCGCCGGCTGACGATGTTCCAGATGCTGCGGTAGGTCGCCGGCGTCGCGTCGAGCACGGTGGCGCCGGTCCGGCCGGCCATGGCGACCGCCTGGTCGACCCGGCGGTACGGGGCGACCACCAGGGAGCAGCGGACCAGCCAGGCGATGAACACCATGGAGAGCCCGTACTGGTGGGAGAACGGCAGCAGCGGCAGCAGGACGTCGTCCGGGCGGTGGCCGATCTGGGCGGCGTTGCGCTCCAGGTTCCGCAGGAACCGCGCGCCGGTCTTCACCACGCCCTTCGGGACGCCGGTCGACCCGGAGGACCACATGATCAGCCCGTCCGGCAGCCCGCGCCAGAGGTCGAGGTCGAGCGGGCCGTCCAGCTCGGCGGGCGGCCGGGACCCGGCGGCGGCCAGCAGGTCCTGGACGAGGACGGTCCGGTCCCCGGCGGGCGGCAGCGCGCTGCCGTCCACGACGGTCAGCGAGGCCCGGGTCAGCCGGTGGATGCGGGTGGTCTCCTCGGCGGTGTCCTGGTGGTCGAGGAGCACGATCGAGGCGCCGGCGTGGGCGAGGCCGAGCAGCACGGTGATCCAGGCGGCCGAGTTGTCCGCCTTGAACAGCACGCGGGTTCCCGGCCGGACGCCGAGGTCGGCCAGGACCGCGGCGACGCCGACGGCCGATCGCTCCACGTCGGTCAGGGACTGGGCGGAGTCGGGTGCGAACACAGTGGCGGTCATCGGCGGATGCCGTCCTTCCGCGGGTGTCGGATGCAGGCGGGGTCAGATCAGCGGGAACTTCAGCTGGCCCGACGCGATCGGATTGACGTAGTCGGCGCTGGTCATTCCGGCCTTCTTCATCGCCAGGCCGGTCAGGCCCTCGAAGATGGCCCGGCGGGCGTTCATGGTGGTGGAGTAGCCGGGGTCGAGGTGCGGCGCGATCTCGACGACGTCCATCCCGATGACGTTGGTCTCCGCGCACAGCCGCCGGAAGGCCGGGAACAGCTCACGCGGGGTCAGCCCACCGGGCTCCGGCGTGCCGGTGCCGGGCGCGTAGGCGGGGTCGAGGACGTCGATGTCGAGCGACAGGTAGATGAACTCCGGGCCGTCGTGCACCTCTTCGATGACCTTGTCGAGCACCGCGTTGAAGCCCAGCCGCTCGATCTCGACCATGAAGTGGGTCCGCATGCCGTTGCGGCGCATCCAGTTGAACAGCGCGTCGTCCGGGCCGGTCGGCGTGCGCAGGCCGATCTGCACGAAGTTCTTGCCGGGGATCCGCTTCTCGTCGATCAGGCGCCGGAGCGGGGTGCCGTGGGTGACGCGGTGGCCGAAGATGTGCTCGTGGCAGTCGGGGTGGGCGTCGAAGTGCACCACGCCGATCTTGTCCGGTCCGTACAGGTCGGCGAGCGCGCCGACGCTGGCGATCATGAGCGAGTGGTCGCCGCCCAGGATGACCGGCACGGCCCCGACGTCCGCGACCTCGCGGACCGTCGCGGCGATCGACGGCAGCGACTTCTCGACACTGAAGATGTCGATCGCCGCGTCCCCGTAGTCGACCACCTTGAGGAGGTTGAACGGGCTCACCCGGGTGCTGGCGTTGACCAGGAGCTCGGGGGTGTTGAAGAGGTAGCGCTCGTCGGAGCGCAGTGCGCGCGGGCCGTAGGCGGCGCCGCGGTGGCCGGACGAGGAGTCCAGCGGGACGCCGAACACGGCGACGTCGACGCCGCCGGCGCGCAGGTCCTCCTGGTCGAGGCAGACCGGGACCCCCATGAAGGTGGGGATGCCGGTGTAGGCCGGCTGGAGGAAGTTGCGCCGGAGGTCGATCGGGCCGGGTGCGCGGGAGGGAGCCTGCGACCGGTCGATCGGAATGCGCCAGGAGTCTTCGGCATCGTTTTCCGTCACGCTGATTCCCTTACCGTGGCCTGACCGTCAATTGGCTTTACGGCGATATCGTCAACACGCTCGCGGCGGCTTCCCAACGCCGACGGAAGGCTATTGAGCGGTGTTTAGCGGGCCAACCCCAGCGGATCCCCTATCGGGCGGAGGGCTGCAGGGGGTCGATTCGCCCGCAAGGCCCGAAGGGGCAGGGGATGCCCCGATTTGCACCGGAGGCGCGGCCGCGGCGATCCGGGGCCCGCGGAGCGGTGGTCCGCGGTTCGTCCAGGGAGCGTCGGAGGTGGTGGCACGCCTGCGGAGGCGGCGCGACCGACCCCGTGAGCACCGCAACTCCCGTGCGGGGCACGCCTAAACATCTGATGCCCTTTCGGGCACATGATTTTTTGTTCACATCGCGTACTCCATCGATTCAATGGGGGATCACCTTCCGAGGGGCATACTGAGGCCGTCGCACGAAGAGATCAAATGCATTTTTTACGGTGATAGCGGCGAAACATATCGATGCCACGTTCATTCGGCCGAATGTCGCGCCGTCTTTCTCGGGTGCGGCGGAGAGCCGCGGGCATCGGCGGATCGCCGGACCAATGGATGTGCCCTCGGGGAGGACCACGCAGGTGTTTGTCGAACGTCAGGAGCAGCTCGCCGGTTTCACGGCCGCGCTGGAGGATTGCCGAGCCGGAAACGGCCGGCTGCTGTCAGTCGTCGGCCCCATGGCCAGCGGGAAGACCACGCTGCTGCGCGCGTTCACGGAGCACGCCGAAGCGGCGGGGTTCCACGTCCTGTGGGCCACCGGCTCCCGGACCGAGCGGGAGCTGCCGCTGAGCCTGGTCAACCAGTTCTGCCACGGCTTCCCGTCCCCGACCGACCACACCGACCGGGCCGGACTGATCCGCGAGGTGCACAACGCGTCCGCGGCGCTGCTGGCCAACAGCGAGCGGGCGCCGCTGGTCGTCGCCGTCGACGACCTGCACCACGTCGACCCCCTCTCCCTGCACTGCCTGCTCTACCTGGTCCGGCGCATCCGCAACGCGCGGGTCCTCGTGGTGGTCAGTGGCCGCGACCTGACGGAGCCGACCGATCCGCAGCTGTACGCCGAGCTGATGGTGCTGGCGGCCGACAACCACATCGAGATCCCGCCGCTCTCCCGGCACGGCGTCGGCGAACTGCTCGCCGAGGCCTTCGGGACCCACCCGGCCGACCCGCTCGTCGACGCCTGTACCCGGGCGTCCGGGGGGAACCCGCTGCTGGCCCGGACGCTGATCGCGGACCTCCGCAGCGCCGGCGGGCCCGGCCTGGACCGGGACGGGCAGGTCGTCCCCGGCCGCGCCTACACCGCCGCGGCCCGCAGGTACGTCGAACGCTGCGAACCGGTGACCCGGCGCGTCCTCGCCGCCGCCGCCCTGCTGGACGGCCGCCCGCCGGCCGGCCTGCTCACCCTCGCCCGGCTGGCCGAGGTCGACACCGCGGCGGCCCGGCGGGAACTGTCCGGCCTGGAGAACGCGGGCCTGATCAGCGACGGCCGGCTCCCGCACCCGCAGGCCCGCCAGGCGGTGCTCGACCAGCTGCCGCCCGAAGCCCTGACCGACCTCCACCTGAGGGCGGCCCGGATCCAGTACGAGGGAGGGGCGGCGCCGCTCCCGGTCGCCCGCCACCTGCTGGCGGCCGGCCGGACACCGGCCTGGGCCGGCCCCGTCCTCGGCGCCGCCGCGGAGGAACTGCTCGGCAGCGGCGACGCTGACCTCGCCACCGCCCTGCTGCGGCTCGCGCACGACGGCGCGACCGACGAGGCGGAGCGCGTCGCGTTCAAGGTCGCGCTGCTCCGGGCGGAGTGGTGTACCGACCCGGCCTCCGCCGGGCACCGACTGGGACAGCTCACCGACGCCGTCCGGACCGGCCGGGTCGACGTCGCCGCACGCGTCACCACCGCGTACTGCCTGCTCTGGCTGGGGCGCACGGCCGAGACGGTCGAGGTGCTCGACGGCCTCGCCACGCTGGAGGCCGACACCGAGGAGCGCGCCAGGATCCGGCTCCTCACCGCATGGACCCGGTTCACCCACCCCGGCCTGCTCCGCGACGACCCGGCCGAACCCTGGGCACCGCAGCGCGCCGCCGAGACCGTGGTCAACACCAAGGAGGCGCTGGCCCAGGCCCTGGAGACCGTCCTGGTCAAGGGCCCGAACAGCGCGGCGGTGATCACGGCCGAACAGGCACTGCCCCGCTCGTCGGCCCGCGGCGACGCCCTGACCATGCACGTCGCGGCGCTCACCATCCTCATCTACGCCGACCAGCTCGAAACCGCGACCCAGTGGACCGACCGCCTGCTGACCCAGGCCCGCGAACGCGGCGTGTCGTCCATGGAGGGCATCCTGACGGCGGTCCGCGCCGACATCGCGTACCGCTCCGGCCGGCTCGCCGACGCGCAGCGCCACGCCGAGGCCGCGCTCGCCACCATGTGCCGCGAGAGCTGGTCGACCGCGGTCGGCGGCCCGCTGGGCACCCTGCTGCTGGCGCTCACCGCACGCGGCCGGCTCGCCGAAGCCGCCCGCTACCTCGACGAGCCGGTCCCGGACGCGATGTTCGAGACCGTCTGGGGCCTGCACTACCTGCGGGCACGCGGCACCTACTACCTGGCGGCCGGTCAGCCGGAGGCCGCCCTGGACGACTTCTCCACCTGCGGGGACCTGATGGCCCGCTGGAACCTCGACCTGCCGGCGCTCGCGCCCTGGCGCATCCACGCGGCCCGCGCGCACCTGGCCCTCGGCCGGCCGCAGCAGGCCCGCATGCTGGCCGAGAGTCAGCTGACCCAGCTGGGCCAGGAACCGAGCCGGACCAAGGCGGCCGCCCTGCGCGTGCTGGCCGCGGTCTCCCCGCTCGCCCAGCGCCCCACGCTGCTGCGCGAGGCCGCCGAGATGCTCCGCGGCTGCGGCGACCTGCTGGAGCTGGCCCACACGCTGGCCGACCTCAGCCAGGCCCAGCGCTCGCTCGGCGACTTCCACCGCGCCCGGATGACCGTCCGGCGGGCCTACGGCCTGGCCGGCGACTGCCAGGCCGACGGCCTGCGCCAGCGGCTGCTCCCCGACGTCGACGACGCGGCGCCGGAGGAGGCCGAGGAGTCCTACACGGAGGCCCTCAACTCGCTCAGCGACGCGGAGCGGAGGGTCGCCGTCCTGGCGGCCCAGGGCAACACCAACCGGCAGATCGCCAACCGGCTGCTGGTCACCCTGAGCACCGTCGAGCAGCACCTGACCAAGGTCTACCGCAAGCTCAGCGTGACCCGGCGGGCCGACCTCCTGGCGAAACTCGGGCCGAGGGTCAGCAACGTCGCGTGAGCTCCGCCGGCGGGCGGGCGGCCCGGTGGGCACTTGGCCGGCTCCGACTTGTAGATCAGGTCGGGCTGGTCGATGCGCAGCGGC
>NZ_JBEXNT010000175.1:0-16370 GCF_040611255.1 Kitasatospora sp. NPDC002965
CCGGTGGGGGGCGCGGGGGGCGCCCCGCCGCCGCGGGGCGCCCCGGGGGGCAGGGCGGGGGGGCGGGGCGCGGGGCGGGGCGGCTCCCCCGCCCCCGCCGGGGTCTTGCCGGTCGGCGAGGGCTTGGGGCCGCCGCCCGGACTGCCCGGGCCCGCCGTCGGCCCGACCGTCGGTACGGCCGTGGCGCCGGTGCTCGAGGTGTCCGGGCCCGTCGGCGCGGCCGTCGGAGCGGACGGGTCCGTGCTCGGGGTGTCCGGGCCCGCCGGCGGGCCGGCCGGTGAGGGGTCGCCCGCCGGGTCGGGCGCGCCGAGGGTGGTGGTCGCCTCCGGGGCGGCGCCGCCCACGACCGTGCGGCCACCGCCGTCGGCGGCCCCGGCCATGGCCATGCCCGCCAGCGTGGCGAGGGTCAGCGCGCCGGCCGCGACGCCGACGAGGGCCTTGCCGCGGGTGCCGAGCCGCACCCCGCGCCGGACCAGGCTCTCCCGGACGGCCGCGGACGGGGCAGGACCGGCCCCGCCCACGGTCTCCGCCGTCGGGGCCCCGGTGCCGCCCAGGGTGGTGTGGGCCAGCGAGGTGCCTCCGGCGGCGGCGCCCGCACCGGGCAGCAGCAGCGCGAGCAGGGCGACCAGTGCCGTCAGGTCGAGCCGTCCCTTCTCCTCCCACTGCGGTCCGTACCCGGCGGCCGCGACCGCCTCCAGCTCCTCGACGAGCGCGGTCGCGCTGCCGGGCCGGTCCTCCGGATCCTTGGCCAGGCCGGACAGGATCAGCGGCCGGACCGGGTCCGGCGCCAGCTCCGCCGGGATCGGGGCCTCGGTGTGCTGGACGGCGAGTTCGGCGATCGTGGTGCCGCCGTAGGGACGGGCGCCGGTGAGGCACTCGAAGAAGGTGACGGTGGCCGCGTAGACGTCGCCGGCCGGCGAGGCGGGCCGCCCCGCCCACTGCTCGGGCGGCATGTAGGCGGGGGTGCCGGAGACGTCACGGTCGTCACCGCTCGGCACGGCGATGCCGAAGTCGACCAGTTTGGAGGTGCCGACGGTGTCCACCAGGACGTTGGCGGGCTTGTAGTCGCGGTGCACCACGCCGGCCTCGTGCGCGGCGGCCAGGCCGAGCAGCGAGCCCTTCAGCACGACCAGGGCGGCCTCCGGCGTGGTGGCGCCCTCCGCCCGGAGCAGATCGCGCAGCGCGATGCCGTCCACCAGCTCCATCACGATGGCCGAGCCCCGCTCCCCCTCCACGTACTCGTAGAGCCGGGTGACGTGCGGGGAGTCGATGCCGGCGAGGACCTCGGCCTCCGTGCGCAGGCCGGGCGTGCCGACGGAGCCGTGGAGGTACTTGACCGCGACCGGGGTGCCGGTCACCCGGTGGCGGGCGCGCACCACCCGGCCGCTCGCCCCGGCACCGAGCTCCCGTTCGTGGAGGTACTCCGGGAGTTCCCACGGCCGTTCGTCCGAAGGCACCCGGGCATCCCCCGCGGCGGGGGCGGTCGCGCCCCCGGTCTGTCTGTGGTCCTGCTGCTTCCGGTCGTCCATCGCTTCGCGTTCTCCCCGTCGCTCCCGCGGCTCTGCGGCGTCGCACCTTACGGCACCACCGCCGCTACCTGGGACGCAGCCCGGGAACAGCGGGTTCCGGGCCTCCGGAGCGGCCAGGTCACGATTCGGGTGATTCGCACAGGGTGCCAACCGTTCGAACGCCCGGAGGGTCGACCGGTCGGACGGCGGCCGGCTCGTCGGACCCGACGCCCGGACCCGACGCCCGGACCGGCGGGGCCCGGGGGGGCTCACGCCAGCAGCAACCGCGTGCCCGGCGGCAGCTCACCGGCGTGGGCCGCGTCCCGCAGGTGGGCCAGCAGGGTCGTCCGCAGCGCCTCCGCGGCGCGGGTCAGCGGCACCTCCGAGTCGTGCGCCACCGCGATGCTGCGCCCCAGCCCCGGGGCGGCGAACGGGGTCACCACCAGCCCCGAGCGGGCCGCCACCATGCCGGGCAGCACGGCCGGCCCGAGCCCGGCCCGGACGAAGCCGAGCACCGCGTCCATCTCGCCTCCCTCGACCGCGAACTCCGGCTCGAACCCGGCCGCCCGGCAGGCCGCGAGGGTCGCCTCGCGCAGGTCGTAGCCCTCGCGGAACATGACCAGCGGACGCCCGCGCAGCTCCGTCACCCGGACCTTCCGCCGCCGGGCGGGTGCCCGGCCCGCGCCGGCCCGGTCACCGGGCCCCGGCCGAGCGGCCTCGCGCTCCACCAGCACCAGCTCCTCGTGCAGCAGTTCCGTGACGGCCAGCGGATGCCCGGACCGTCCGGCCGCACCGCCCGGCCGGGTGATGACCAGCGCGAGGTCCAGCTCCCCCGAGGTCAGCGCCGGCACCAGATCGCCCGAGCCGCCCTCCCGGACCACCAGGGCCACCCCCGGGTAGCGGTCCCGGAAGACCCGCAGGACGTCCGGCACCAGGCTGGTGCAGAGGCTCGGCGGTGCCCCCAGCCGGACCCGGCCCCGGCGCAGCTGCACGGTCTCCTGGACGGCGAGGCGGGCGTTCTCGGTGTCGGCGAGGATGCGCCTGGCGAGCGGCAGCAGCGCCCCGCCGGCGTCGGTCAGGGCGATGTTGCCGCGCGTGCGGTGGAACAGCTCGGCTCCCAACTCCCTTTCCAGGGACCGGATCTGTTGCGAGAGTGAAGGCTGTGCCACATGCACCTCCTCGGCGGCCCGGGTGAAGTGACGGGTCTCGGCGACGGCCACGAAGTAGCGGAGTTGCTGGAGCTGCACCCGGCCAGGATAGGCCGCCCCGGCCGCCCGGCACGATAGCCGGGGGCTATGGTCGCGAGCCGAATCATGTCTTGGACGTACCGTCGCCGCCGTCCCTACCGTTGGCGCCATGACAACCGCGACTCGGACGGCCCGGCATCCGTCCACCCTGGCCACCCTGTGGCGGTCGACCGTCGGCAAGAAGGCGGTCATGGCCGTCAGCGGACTGGTCATGCTGCTCTACCTGGTCGCGCACATGCTGGGCAACCTCAAGGTGTTCTTCGGGCCGGAGGACATCAACGGCTACGCGGCCTGGCTGCGCACCCTCGGTCAGCCGTTCCTCGGGCACGAGTGGTTCCTCTGGATCGCCCGGGTCGGCCTGCTGGCCGCCGTCCTGCTGCACGGCGTGGCCGCGTACCAGCTGAGCCGGCGCGACCTGGCCGCCCGGCCGGCCCGGTACGCGCACCGGCGGCGGCGGGCGAGCTACGCGACCCGGACCATGCGCTGGGGCGGGGTGATCCTGGCGCTCTTCCTCGTGTGGCACATCCTCGACCTGACCACGCTGACCGTGAACCCCAACGCGGAGCACGGCAAGCCGTACCAGAACATCGTGGCCTCGTTCGGGACGTGGTACGGCTGCGGGATCTACATCGTCGCGATGCTCGCGGTCGGCCTGCACGTCCGGCACGGCTTCTGGAGCGCCGCGCAGACCCTCGGCGCCAACAACGCCCGCCGGGACCGCGCCTTGAAGCTGACCGCCAACGGCCTGGCCTTGCTGCTGACCGTGGGCTTCCTGTCCGTCCCCGTGGCCGTCATGACCGGAGTGGTGAGTTGAGCACCGACTACAGCGACTACCGGACCGGTGAGCCGGTCGCCGACACCCGGGCCCCCGCCGGGCCGATCGAACAGCGGTGGGACCAGCGGCGGTTCGACGCCAAGCTGGTCAACCCGGCCAACCGGCGCAAGCACACCGTCATCGTGGTCGGCACCGGCCTGGCCGGCGGCGCGGCCGGCGCCACCCTCGCCGAACAGGGCTACCACGTCGTCCAGTTCTGCTTCCAGGACTCCCCCCGGCGGGCCCACTCGATCGCCGCCCAGGGCGGCATCAACGCGGCCAAGAACTACCGCAACGACGGCGACTCGGTCCGGCGGCTCTTCTACGACACCGTCAAGGGCGGCGACTTCCGTGCCCGCGAGTCCAACGTGCACCGCCTGGCCCAGGTCTCGGTGGAGATCATCGACCAGTGCGTGGCCCAGGGCGTGCCGTTCGCCCGCGAGTACGGCGGCCTGCTGGACACCCGGTCGTTCGGCGGCGTCCAGGTCTCCCGGACCTTCTACGCCCGCGGCCAGACCGGCCAGCAGCTGCTGCTCGGCGCCTACCAGGCGCTGTCCCGGCAGATCGCCGCCGGGAACGTGGAGATGCACGCCCGCACCGAGATGCTCGACCTGCTGGTGATCGACGGGCGCGCGCGCGGGATCGTCGCCCGCGACCTGGTCACCGGCGCGGTCTCGACGTACACCGCCGACGCGGTGGTCCTCGCCAGCGGCGGGTACGGCAACGTCTTCTACCTCTCCACCAACGCCAAGAACTCCAACGCCACCGCGATCTGGCGGGCGCACCGGCGCGGCGCGTACTTCGCCAACCCGTGCTTCACCCAGATCCACCCCACCTGCATCCCGCGCTCCGGCGAGCACCAGTCCAAGCTCACCCTGATGAGCGAGTCGCTGCGCAACGACGGCCGGATCTGGGTGCCGAAGGCGAAGGGCGACACCCGGCCGCCGGCCGAGATCCCGGAGGACGAGCGGGACTACTACCTGGAGCGGATCTACCCGTCCTTCGGCAACCTGGTCCCGCGCGACATCGCCTCCCGGGCCGCCAAGAACGTCTGCGACGAGGGCCGCGGCGTCGGCCCCGGCGGCCAGGGGGTCTACCTCGACTTCGCCGACGCCGTCCGCCGGCTGGGCCGGGACGCGGTGGAGGCCCGGTACGGCAACCTGTTCGAGATGTACGAACGGATCACCGCCGAGGACCCGTACCGGGTGCCGATGCGGATCTACCCGGCGATCCACTACACGATGGGCGGGCTCTGGGTCGACTACGACCTCCAGACCACCGTCCCGGGGCTGTTCGCCGTCGGCGAGGCCAACTTCTCCGACCACGGCGCCAACCGGCTCGGCGCCAGCGCCCTGATGCAGGGCCTGGCGGACGGCTACTTCGTGCTCCCGCCGGTGCTCAACGACTACCTGGCCCGGGAGAGGCTCCCCGCCGTCCCGGCCGACCACGAGGAGATCGCCACGGTCGAGGCCGAGGTGACGGACCGGCTGAACCTGATCCTCGCGGTGGACGGCGACCGGACGCCCGACTCCTTCCACCGCGAGCTCGGCGAACTGCTCTGGGACGAGTGCGGGATGGCCCGCGACGCGGAGGGGCTGCGCCGGGCGCTGGCCCGGATCCCGCTCCTGCGCGAGGAGTTCTGGCGCCGGATCAAGGTCCCCGGCACCGGCGAGGAGCTGAACCAGTCGCTGGAGAAGGCCAACCGGCTGGTCGACTACTTCGAACTGGCCGAGCTGATGTGCCTGGACGCACTGCACCGGGCCGAGTCCTGCGGCGGCCACTTCCGCACCGAGAGCCAGACCCCGGACGGCGAGGCCGCCCGGCGCGACGAGGAGTTCTCCTACGCCGCCGCCTGGGAGTTCACCGGCACCGGCGAGGCGCCCGTGCTCCACCGCGAGCACCTCGACTTCGAGCACGTCCACCCCACCCAACGGAGCTACGCGTGAACCTCACCCTTCGGATCTGGCGCCAGGCGGGCCCGGACACGCCGGGCTCGATGACCACCTACCAGGTCGGCGGGATCAGTCCGGACATGTCCTTCCTGGAGATGCTCGACACCCTCAACGAGGAGCTGATCACCCGCGGCGACACGCCCGTCGCGTTCGACCACGACTGCCGCGAGGGGATCTGCGGCGCCTGCGGCATGGTCATCAACGGCCGGGCGCACGGCCCCGAGCGGACCACCACCTGCCAGTTGCACATGCGGCACTTCACCGACGGCGACACCATCGACGTCGAGCCGTGGCGCGCGGCGGCGTTCCCGGTGGTCAAGGACCTGGTGGTGGACCGCTCGGCCTTCGACCGGATCATCGGCGCGGGCGGCTACATCACCGCCCCGACCGGGAGCGCGCCCGACGCGCACGCCACCCCGGTGCCCAAGGAGGCCGCCGACACCGCGTTCGAGCACGCCGAGTGCATCGGCTGCGGCGCCTGCGTGGCCGCCTGCCCGAACGGGTCGGCGATGCTCTTCACCTCCGCGAAGGTGGTCCACCTCAACATCCTCCCGCAGGGCGCGCCGGAGCGGAGGTCGCGGGTGCGCGAGATGGTCTCCGCGATGGACGCCGAGGGGTTCGGCGGCTGCACCAACACCGGCGAGTGCGCCACGGCCTGCCCGAAGGGCATCCCGCTGCCCAGCATCGCCGCGATGAACCGCGAGTTCCTGCGCAGCTCGTTCGGCTGAACCGACGGCGGGCCCGGGGTCCGCCACCGCCGCCCGCCGCCCGGCCAGCCGTCCGCTGCTCCGCCGTCCGCTACTCGGCCGGTCCGGCCGGGGCGGGCAGCCCGGCGAGGGCGTCCGCGAGGGCGCGCAGGTCCGCGGGCCGGACGGACGGGCCCATGGCGGCGAGCCGAAACGGCGAGAGTGCGCCGAGCATCGCCCGCAGGCCCGGGGCGGCCAGCATCGGCAGCCGCTCCAGGACGGCCGCGGCGGCCCGTTCGTCCTCCAGCAGGGTGCGCAGCGGGGTGTGCACGGAGAGCGGGGTGTCCGGGAAGTCCCCGGCCTCGGGGAGGGGTTCGGCGGAGGCGAGTGCCTGCGGGCGCTGGGCACGGACCTGGAGGTGCTCGGCCGTGACCGGCCCCGCGGCGGGCAGGCCGAGCCGTTCGAACTGGTCGGCCGGGGCGTCGGCGTCCCGCAGCGCCTGGGTGAGCAGGGCCGCCAGCTGGAGCTCCAACGCGTCGTCGACCAGCGGCTGTTCCTGGTCCGGATCGGTGTAGAGGTCGAACAGCAGGGTGCCGAAGGCGTACGGGTTGCCCCAGGCGTTGGCGGGCAGCCGCAGGACGGGCATGCCCTTGGTGAAGGGCAGCGGTCCGGCCAGGGTCGCGGGGGCCAGCTCCTGCGGCGTGAAGGGGCCGTGCATGTGGGTGGGCATCAGGGTGTGCTCGTACAGCGGGCGGTTGTCGGCGTCCTTGCAGGCGCGCATGTAGACGTACCGGCCGTCGGTGATGTTGACGTGCCCGCCGAAGACGCCGAACAGGCCGTGCAGCCGGACGGGGGTGTCGTGGGCGACGGTGTCGGCGAGCGGGCGGCCCTGCATGTCGGGGGTGCGCGGGACGCCGAAGTACTCCAGCAGGGTGGGCCCGAGGTCGACGGTCTGGACGAGGGCGGCGCGGTGGCCGGTGGCACGGGTGCGCGGGTCCCAGACGAACAGCGGGGTGTGGATGTTCTCGTCGTACCAGGGCTGGATGTTCTTCCCCCACCAGCCGCGCTCGCCGAGCAGCAGGCCGTGGTCGGTGCAGACGATCAGCAGGGTGTCGTCCCAGAGGTCGTGCTCGTCGAAGGCGTCGAGGACCCGGCCGAGCGAGTCGTCGCACATGGTGAGCAGCGCGGCGTACTCGTTGCGGGCGTGCTCGACGGCCTCGGGGCTCTCCGTGACGCGCCTGTAGTCGGGCCAGTCGAAGTGCGGGCCGTCCCAGTCGTGCGGGTAGTGCTTCTTGTGCTCGGCGTAGGAGTAGAAGGGTTCGTGCGGGTCGAAGCACTCGATCTGCAGGAACCAGCGGTCCTGGTCGCGGTTGGTGGCGAGGAACTCCAGACCGGCGTCGAAGGTGCGGGTCTGCGGGTGGTCGGCGATGTCCTGCAGGTACTGACGGTTGACCCAGTCCTGGCGCCAGGCCGGGCCGGCGCGCCAGGAGAGCGTCTCGGGGATGTCCGGGTCGGCGACGTGCCCCTTCCACTTGTCGCCCTCCTGGCCGCGGAAGAACTCGTAGCTGCCGTACCGGTTGTGGTAGGTGGCGCCGCCGTCCTCCCAGTAGTGCTGGTGGTCGGTGACCAGGTGGGTGTAGACGCCGGCCTTGCCGAGGAGGTCGGGGACGGAGTCGTCGAAGGGCTCCAGCGGGCCCCAGGAGCGGTGCAGGAAGTTGTAGCGGCCGGTGTGCATCTCGCGGCGGGCCGGCATGCAGGGCATCGAGCCGCCGTAGCAGTTGTCGAAGGTGGCGGATCGGGCGGCGAGGCGGCTGAAGTTCGGGGCCAGGGTCCAGTCGCAGCCGTAGGGCGGCAGGAAGCGGCGGTTGAGGCTGTCGAACATGACCAGGACGGCTTTCACCGGGCGGAGTCTCCTTCGATGGGCGCGGGGCGGGCTTCGGCGGCGGGGCGGGCTTCGGCGGCAGGGCGGGCTTCGGCGGCGGGATCGGGATCGGGGTCGGCGGCGGGGTCGGGCAGCGCGTCCCCGAGCAGGCGGCGGGTGCGTTCCAGCCAGTCGAGCCAGGCGTCGACGGCGGACGCGCCGTACTGGTGGGTGAGTTCGCGGAGCAGGCGGACCCGGTGGGCGTCGGCCTCGGGGACGCCCTCGGCGAAGGCCACGGACCGGTCGCGGCCGCGCATGGTGGCCACCTGGCGCCGCCGGTAGGCGAGTTCGGTGTCGATCAGGTCGATCAGCCGGTCCGGGGCGACCAGGCCGGTGAAGTAGAACCGGGCCATGAAGTCCGGGTCCTGGAAACGGCTGGTCGGCCGGTACGGCGAACGGGCCTCGGTGACCAGCTCGGCGCGGCCGGCCCCGGTCAGCCGGTACACCTTGGCGTCCGGGCGGCCGTCGCGCGGGTCGGTCTCGAAGGCGACCCAGCCCTGTTCGGCCATCCGGTTGAGCAGCCGGTAGATCTGGCTCTGGTGGGCGTTCGAACGGACGAACTGGCCCTCCCCCGCCAGCCACTGCTTGAGGTCCCAGCCGCTGCGGGGGTGGATGGCCAGCAGGCCGAGCAGGACGTGGTCGAACTTCACCGGGGGCGCTTCCCTCTTCCGTGACGACAGCTAGGTGCATTCTCACCTAGGTGAAAAGTGCTATAGCTTGGCCCCATGAGTCAACCCCCCGCCGAACGGTCCTGCTGCCTGCCGTCGGCCCGGGCCGCCGACGCGCCCGTCCTCCCGCTCCCGCCCCGGGCCGCCGACGCCCGGCCCGTACACCCCGAAGCGGCGCTGCCCGGAGGCGTGTTCGCGATGGGGGACGCACACGACGAGGGGTACCCCGCCGACGGCGAGACACCGGTGCACGAGGTGGAGCTGGCCCCCTTCACCATCGACACCGAGCCCGTCACCACCGCCCGGTTCGCGGCCTTCGTCGAGGCCACCGGCTACCGCACCGACGCCGAGCGGGCCGGCTCCTCCGCCGTCTTCCACCTGTTCGCGCTCGCCGAACCCGCCGACCTGCTCGGCCGCTCCCCCGCCGCGCCCTGGTGGCTGGAGGTCCGCGGCGCCGACTGGCGCCACCCCCACGGGCCGCTCGGGGACGCCGCCGACCAGCTCGACCACCCCGTGGTGCACGTCAGCCACCGTGACGCGCTCGCCTACTGCCACTGGGCCGGCCGCCGGCTGCCCACCGAGGCCGAGTGGGAGTACGCCGCCCGCGGGCCGCTGGCCGGCCGCCGCTACCCGTGGGGCGACGAGCTGCGCCCGGACGGCGAGCACCGCTGCCGGATCTGGCAGGGCCGGTTCCCCGACCTGCCCACCGGCGAGGACGGCTGGTACGCGACCGCGCCGGTCGGCACCTACCCGCCCAACGGCTTCGGCCTGTCCGACGTGGCCGGGAACGTCTGGGAGTGGTGCGCCGACCGCTTCGACCCCGGCTGGTACGCGCGCTCACCGCGCCTCGACCCGCGCGGACCGGAGCACTGCCCGGACGGCACCGGGCGCCGGGTGCTGCGCGGCGGCTCGTACCTGTGCCACGACTCCTACTGCAACCGCTACCGGGTCGCCGCCCGCACCGGGAACACCCCGGAGTCGACCAGCGGCAACTGCGGCTTCCGGACGGTCGCCCGCTGAGCTCCCCCGGGGGCGCGCGAACCGGTCGTGCGCGCCCCGCTTCCGCGACGGTTCGTCAGGATCGGTGCTGGGCCACCGTGATTCGCGCTACCGTGGTGCCCGCGCCGAGGAGGAACGCATATGCCCGAGGTTCAGTCCTGCTCCGGGTGCGGCGGGTCCGGAGGGACCGAGAAGACCGAGGCCACGGTCGAGCTCGATGAGGAAGGGAGCATGGTGCCGAGGATCCACACCTTCTGGTCGCCATGCGGTCGGTGCCACGGTTCCGGGACGGTGATCGTCGGATGAGGCTGGTCTTCGAATGCGTCGAGTGCGGCAGCCACTACCTGCCGCCCGAGGGGATGGCCTACCCGGACGGGCCCGCGTCGCCGCTCTGGTGCGCACGGTGCCAGGCGGTGAAGCGGGAGGCCGGGGTCCGGGAGGACCCGCTGCTCGCCCGGATCGCGCTGGCGGCCGCCCGGGCCACGCGCACCGGCGCCGCACCGGAGGAGTCGACCGGCGGACGGCCGGACGTCCGGCCGTCGCGGCCCCCGCTCTCCCGGCGGGCCCGTTCCGGACCCGGCGGGGTGCGCGGCAAGCTCGCCTAGAACCTCTCCGGCGGCTCGGGGGCCGTTGCGTTCAGGCCCCCTGCGGAGCGGGGACGGTCGGGTCCGTCTCGGCCAGGAAGCGCCCGAGCAGGTCGGCGACCTCCTCCGGAGCGTCCTCCGGGCTGTAGTGGCCGACCCCGGGCAGCTCGACGACCCGGCCCTCCGGGAAGGCCGCACGGAACAGCGGGAGGAAGTGCCGGGCGTTCAGCGTCCGGTCCGCGGCGCCCCAGACGGCCAGCGCGGGAACGGCGGCCAGCGCCGCGCGGGCCTCGTCCGACGGCTCCTCGAACCGGTGCGCGCCGGTCGCGAAGCCCTTCGCCCAGCCGATCGCGCCGAGGCTCTGCCCCGGGGTCGGGAACGGTGCGCCGTACGCGCGGAGCCAGGTGTCGGTGATCAGGGCGGGGTTCTCGAAGCCGTTGAGGCGCAGGGTGCCGAGGACGTCGCGGCCGAGGTCGCCGAGGACGGCGTCGAGGGTGCCGTCGGCGTGGGCCCGGGCGATCCAGCGGAACCACGGGGAGTCGGCGGCGTTGGCGGCCAGCACCTCGGCGAGGTCGGGCTGGCCGAACGGGGTGGGGCCGTTGACGCTGACGACCCGTGCGACCAGGTCGGGCCGCCGGGCGGCCAGGCCCATGCCGACCGGCCCGCCGAAGTCGTGCATCACCAGGGTGATCCCGCTCAGGCCGAGGTCGAGGACGAGGGCCTCGGCATTGTCGATGTGGTCCTGCAGCCAGTACGTGCGGTCCGCGGGGGTCTCGCTCCTGCCGAAACCCATGTGGTCGGGGACGACGACCCGGTGGGTGGGCGCGAGGCGGCGGACGAGGTCCCGGAAGAGGTAGCCCCAGGTGGGTTCGCCGTGCAGGCAGAGGACGACCGGACCGGCGCCCTCGTCGACGTAGTGCATCCGGAAGCCGGGGGCACCGCTGAAACGCGGACGGTACGGGAAGGTGCCGGCGAAGGTCTCGTGGGCGGCGATCATGGGGGGCCTCTCGGAGCACCGTGGTAGCAATGTGAAACCGGGCAGGGCCGAGCCTAGACTTGCCGGTTTTTATTTGCAACCACAATGAGGGGCGCGGCCCTCACCGCGCCGCCTCGGCGACAGCGGCGTCACCGCACCGCCCGCGGGAGGGCCTAGAACAGCGCCTCCTGGGTGTCGGGCGCCTCCGGGCGGACCCGCGGACGCAGGGACAGCCCGGAGGGCGGTCGGCCCGGCGCCGGGGAGAGCGTCCAGCCGGTGAGCCGGCGGGTGTCGAGGAGCAGCGGCTCGGTGCCGTCGGACTGGTCGAGCAGCAGGTGGCGCCCGATCGCCGGGCGCAGCCGCCCGGCGACCACCGCTCCGGGCGCGAGCGCGTCGATCTGCCGGTAGGCGGCCGGAGCGCCGCCGGTCAGGCCGAAGACCTCGACGTGGTCGGTGACCGGGTGGCCGGCCAGGAGTTCCAGTCCGTGCCCGTCGAGCAGTCCGTGGGCCCGGGAGCGGGCCTCGGTGAGCAGCGTGCGGCGGTGCGCGAGGTCGCCGTGCTCCCACCAGTGGTCCAGCTTGACCCGGCTGTTGAACCGCTCGCGGGCCAACCCCGAAGCGGCGACCGTGAGTTCCGCCCGGCGCACGGCGGGGAGCGCACCCCGGGCGGCGAAGGTCCAGGCCAGCGCGCCCTGTTCGAGCAGGCGGCTGGTGCCGCGCTGCTCGGCGGTCAGGCCCACCTTCAGCAGGCCCTCGCCGAACCAGGCGAGGTACAGCCGGTAGGTGCGGCCGTCGTCGAGGATCTGGTCCCGGGCCAGCGCCAGCCCCCGGTCGACGCTCTGGCAGGGCGCGCACTGCACGGCCCCGCCGTCCGGGGCGATCTCGGCGTGGTGCGGGCACGGTGTGCGCTCGTCCTGGCCCACCAGCCAGGCCCCGGTGCAGCGGCGCGGTCCGCCCAGCAGCCAGCCGACCTCGGTGCCGGGCGACGCCTCGCGCTCGTGCACCCGGCGGCCGTGGACGGCGCTCAGCACCGGTCGGCCGTCCCGCCAGTGCAGGCCGGTGGAGACCCAGCCGGTCGCCGGGCCCGCCTGTCGTTCTGCCACGTTCACCTCTCCCGTCCGAGCCATCGAGGCTACCCGGCGGGTCCGACACCGGGACACCACGGGTGGTCCGGCGGCGCCGGGGCCACCGAGGCCCGCGAGGCTGTCGGGGCCCGCCCGGGGCTGCCTCGGGCTGCCTTGGGCTGCCTTGGGCTGCCGCCGACCGGCTACCGTCAGGGACATGATCACCGAATCCGCCCGGCCCGGGCCCGTGACCCCCGACGACCTCGCCGCCGTACTCCGGCTCGCCGTCTCCACCCTGCGGGCCGCGCCCGCCGACGCCGACTGGTCGCGCCCGTCCGGTGCGGTCAGCTGGGACTGCTGGAGCACCGTCGAACACCTCGCGGACGACCTGCTCGCGTACGCCGCCCAACTCGGCCCGGCCGAGCCGCCGCAGGACCGCTACGTGCCGTTCCTCTCGGTGCGGCGCTTCCCCGGCGGACCGAACAGCTTCGTCTTCGTCGACCGTGACGGCGGCCCGGCCGCGCTGATCCAGGTCCTTGAGGCGAGCGGCGCCCTGATGGTCGCGATCGCCCGCACCGCCGCGCCCGGGGTGCGGGCCTACCATCCCTGGGGTCTGGCCGACCCGGCCGGATTCGCCGCGATGAGCCTGGTGGAGACGCTGGTCCACCTGCACGACGTCGCCGAGGGGCTCGGACTGCCCTGGCAACCGCCGTCGGACGTCTGCCACCGCGTCCTGGCCCGGGTCTTCCCGGACGTCCCGCTCGACGACGTCGCCGGTGCCTGGCCCACCCTGCTCTGGGCCACCGGCCGCACCGAGCTGCCGGGCCGGCCGCGGCGCACGGAGTGGCGCTGGTACGCGGAGGTACGGGCGGACGCACCGCCGGTCTGAGCCGGCGCACCACCGGCGGCCCTGCGGCGGGGGCGGGGGCGGCCCGACGGCGGGGCGGGGGCGCCGGGTGACACCGCCTCACCGCCCCGCAGGACCGCAGGTCGCGGGCGCTTTGCGCGGTCCCCCCGTCCACGTTCTATTGTGGCGGCGCGGCGGCGGCGCGGCCGGGAGACGGAAGCGGCGCCGGACGGGCGTGGAACGAAGGGGTGGACGTGGCGGGGCGGCGGAACAACGGGGTGCTGGCGGTCTGGGCGGAGGCGCAGCGACAGGAGCAGCGCCGGGAGGAGGCCAGGTGGCGCGCCCAGGCCACCGAGCAGCGCCGACGTGAGCGGGAGGAGCGGGAGGCGCAGAAGGCCGCCGCCCGCGGCGAGCGGGAGGCGCAGCGCGCGTACCAGCAGGGGCGGGAGGCGGAGGCCGCCCGACGGACGGCCGAACTGGATTCCCGGGTCGCCGAGTTGAGCGGTCTGCTGACGGCCGGCCTCGGGCGGCCGGCGTTCCGGCCGCAGGCCCTGCTGGCGGCGCGCCCGGTGCCGGCGTTCGAACCGGGCCGGCTCGGCGAGCCGGTGCCGATGCCGGACCAGACCCGGTACCGGGTACCGCCGCCGGATCCGGTGCAGGCCCGCAACCCGGGCGTCTGGCAGCAGTACGAGCAGTACGCGGCGCAGGCCCGCGCCCGTTTCGAGCAGGACTGGTACGCGGCGCAGGCGGCCGAGGCGGACCGGCAGCGGCGCCTCGCCGAGTACCACGGGCAGTACCTGGAGTGGGTGGCCCGGTTCCGCCGGGAGGACGAGGAACGGGCGGCCGGGACGCAGGAGTTGCTGCGCCGGCTGCGCTCCGGCCAGGCCGAGGCGGTGCAGGAGTACTTCACCGCCGTGCTGTACGCCTCGGCCGCCTGGCCGGAGGGGTTCCCGCACCGGCTGGTGGCGGCCTGGGAGGCGTCCAGCCGCCAGCTGGTGGTGAACTGGGAGCTGCCGGGCCCGGAGGTGGTGCCGGCGGCGGGCCGGGTGCGGTACGTGCGGACCGACGACCGGGAGGCGGAGGTGGCCCGCCCGGCGACCGAGCGCAAGGCGCTGTACCGGGAGGTGCTGGCGCAGAGCGCGCTGCGGGTGGTGACCGAGCTCTACCGGGCGGACGGGGACGGGCTGCTGGCCTCGGTGGTGCTCAACGGGTTCGTCCAGGGGATCGACCCCGCGACCGGCCGGGAGGCCGAGCGGTTCCTGACCACGGTGACCGTGGACCGGGCCGAGTTCGCCGGGCTGGCGCTGGACCGGGTGGCGGCGGTGGAGTGCTTCCAGGGCCTGGGCGGTGTGCTGTCGGCCCGTCCGGAGCGGCTGGACGAGGTGCGACCGGACCGGCTGCCGGAGACGGTCGGCGGCAGCGTGGCGGGGCAGGGCGGCGAGGACGAGCCGGACCTCTTCGCGATGGACCCGATCGAGTTCGAGGAGCTGATCGCCGAGCTCTTCCGGCTGCGCGGGTTCCGGGTGATGACCACGGCCCGCAGCGGCGACGCCGGGGTGGACGTGGTCGCCGAGGACCTCGACCCGGTGACCGGTGGACGGATCGTCATCCAGGCGAAGCGCTACCGCTCGACGGTCTCCCCCACCGCCGTGCGCGACCTGGACTCGACGGTCCGCCACCACGGCGCGATCAAGGGCATCCTGGTGACCACGGCCGGCTTCGGACCGGGCTCGTACGAGTACATCCGCAACAAGCCGCTGACGCTGGTGAGCGGGCCTGAGCTGGTGGAGCTGCTGGCCGAACAGGGGCTGCGCGGCCGGCTGGGCGACGGGAGCGGACCGTCCGGCGGCGGCCGGGCCGGGGGCGGTACGGCGGGTCGCGCTCCCTCCGGCAGCGGTCCGGCGGGCGGCCCGTCGGCGGACGCCGCCTCGGGGAGCGGGCCGGCGAACGGCCGGCGGCCGGGCGACGAGCCCTCGGCGGAGGACCACGCCACCACCGTGGCACTCTCCTGGCGGAGCCGGACGGCCGGCGGCGACGCGGTCGAGCTGGACGTCTCGGCCTTCCTCTGCGCGGGCGGCAAGGTGCTGAGCGACGAGCACTTCGTCTTCTTCAACAACCCGCAGGACCCCGACGGCGCCGTCCGGGTGCATCCCACCCGCTCGGTGTCCGGGGAGCCGGTGCGCCGGGCCGAACTGACCCTGGAGCCGGGGCGGCTGGCGCCGGGCGTGGACGAGGTGGTGGTCGCGGTCTCGACCGAGGAGGACGACCAGCCGGCGCTGCCGCTCGGCTACGTGCACGGGCTGTCCGCGGCCGTCTCGTTCGGTCCGGACACCACCGGGCCGGCGGCCTGGACGGCCGACACCGGCGGGGTGCCGGAGACCGCGCTGGTGATCGGCTCCTTCCAACGCCGGGGCGGTGTCTGGCGGTTCACGCCGAGCGGGACGGCGGTGCCGGACGGCCTGGCCGGACTCGCGGTGCGCTGGGGCGTCGCGATCGAGTAGGGCCGCCGTCCCCCTCGGGGTCGAGGTCATACCTGAGGAGGAGAGAGCCCCCCGCCGGGACGCCGGGACGGCGGGGGGCCTCCGTACCCGGGGCCGACATTCCGGGCGCGGACGGGTTGGGAGAATCGAACGGAACGCAATCGTCCGTTTCGTCCACAGCCCTCAGGAGTCCCCCGTGACGATGTCCGCAACCGCCGTCCGCACCGGCCGGGCGGCCGCCCGCGCCACCGGCCTCAACAAGGTCTACGGGGAGGGCGAGACCCGCGTCGTCGCCCTCGACAACGTCAGCGTCACCTTCCCGCAGGGCGAGTTCACCGCCATCATGGGCCCCTCCGGCTCCGGCAAGTCCACCCTCATGCACTGCATGGCCGGCCTCGACACCGTCTCCTCCGGCTCCTCCACCATCGGCGACACCGAACTCGTCGGCCTCAAGGACAAGCAGCTCACCCAGCTGCGCCGCGACCACATCGGCTTCATCTTCCAGGCGTTCAACCTCCTCCCCACCCTGACCGCCCTGGAGAACATCACCCTCCCGATGGACATCGCCGGCCGCAAGGCCGACAAGCAGTGGCTGGACCGCGTCGTGGACACCGTCGGCCTCTC
>NZ_JBEXNT010000176.1:0-16279 GCF_040611255.1 Kitasatospora sp. NPDC002965
GGGGGCAGGGCGTGGTTGGGGGTCGCCGGATGTCCGATGTGGGCGGTACCCGGTCGGATGGGCTCGGCCGCCGCGGTTGCCGCGGCCACGGATGCGGCAGCGGCAGCAGCTGCGGCGGCCGCTGCCGCCGGCCAGAGCGCCGCTGCCCAGGCCGCCGCTGCTGCTGCCGCTGCCGCTGCCGTGGCGGCGGCAACCGGGTCGGCAGTGCCCTTCCGTCCGGGTACCGCGCTCTTCGGACTTCCGGCGAGCCCCTTCCAGGCCGTGCCCGCCCCGGCGGCGGCCGGGGCGGCAGGCGCGGCCGGGAGCGGCGAGGCGGGTGCCCCGGGTGGTGCCGCGAATGGTGGGGCGGGTGGCGCGGGCGCCGACGCCCGGAACCCCGGTGCGGGCGACACGGGCGTGGGTTCCGGCAATCCGGGTGGAGGAGTGGCTGCGGCCGCCCAGGGGCCGGAAGGCTCGCCGTTCGACTGGGAGAACGGATGGGGCACCGGCGAAGTGCTGATGCTGCTGTTGGCGATCATGCTTCCGGTCCTTGTGGTCCTGGCCGCCGCCACGATGGTGCGCAAGCGCCCCGGTGGTGGCCCCGGAGGCCGTAGTGGATCATGAACCTCTGAGGGAGATCCCGTAGATGTGGGTCAACGTCGTCGCGGTGCTGGCCGGTGCGGCTCTCGCCGTAGTGATCGGTCTCGGCATCGGGCGGGTTCGCTCCTCCCCGGACGACGAGGGGAACTCGTCCGCGGTCGGCTTCGTGAGTGCGGCCGTGCTCGGGTTCTTCGCCCTCTTCACGGGCTTCGCCGTCGCCGGCGCCTGGCAGGAGCTCAGCGACGCGCGTCGGCACACCTACGAGGAGTCCCGCGCGCTCACCGAGGTGTACTGGTCCGCGCGGCTGCTGCCGGGACCGGACCGTCCGGTGGTGCGGCAGCGGCTGCGGGCGTACACCCGGCAGGTGATCGACGAGGAGTGGGTGCAGCTGGGGCAGGGGCACGGCAGTGCCGAGGCGTGGGTGTCGCTCGACCGGGTCCGGGTCGCGGCGGACGCGGTACGGACCGAGGACCCGGTCGAACTCGGTGCCAAGGCGGACACGTTGAGAGGGCTGGAGGATGCCTACGCACGGCGGACGGCCCGGCTGGCCGACGTCGGCTCGCGGGCGCCGACACTGGAGTTGTGGGGTCTGGTGGTGGGAGCGGTGGTCGTGCTGGCCGTGCCGCCGCTGATCGGACTGACCGCCGGCGGGCGCAATCTGGTGCTGATGGGGTTCATGGGCGCCGCGGTGGCGTTCGCGGTCGGTCTGGTGTTCCAGCTCAGCGGCCCGTTCGACGGCACGGTGAAGGTCGAACCGACGGCGTTCGAACTCGCGCTCACCCGGTACGAGCAGATCGACGTCGGCGACCGCGGTGCGGTCGGGCCGCCCCTCCCGTGACCCTCCGGCCCCGCCCACCGGCCGGCCGGTGCGCGGCGGACGGGGCGGGAGGATCGACGGACGGGGACGTGTCGTCGTGTGCGGACAGGGCTTGCGGGGGCTCTCTCAGGAGACGCCGAGCTCGCGGGCGATGAGCATGCGCTGGACCTCCGAGGTGCCCTCGCCGATTTCAAGGATCTTGCAGTCGCGCCAGAAGCGGGCGACCGGGAACTCGTTCATGAAGCCGTACCCGCCGTGGATCTGGGTCGCCTCGCGGGCGTTGTCGACGGCGGCCTCCGACGAGTACAGCTTGGCGATCGCGGCCTCCTTCTTGAACGGTTCCGAGTGCAGCAGCCGGGACGCGGCGTCCCGCCAGGCGAGGCGGGAGGTGTGGGCGCGCAGCTCCATGTCGGCGAGCTTGAACTGGATCGCCTGGTTGGTGCCGATCGTCCGGCCGAAGGCCCGGCGCGTACCGGCGTAGGAGACGGACTGGTCGACGCAGCCCTGGGCCAGGCCGGTGGCCAGGGCGGCGATCGCGATGCGGCCCTCGTCGAGGATCCGCAGGAACTGGGCGTAGCCGCGGCCGCGCTCACCCAGCAGGTTGGCCGCGGGGACGCGGCAGTCGGTAAAGGACAGTTCGCGGGTGTCGGATGCGTTCCATCCGACCTTCGAGTACTTCTTCGACACCTGGAACCCGGGGGTGCCGCTGGGCACGATGATGGAGGAGATCTCGCGCCGTGGCGAGGAGAATTCGCCCCCTTCACTCGAACGAGCGAGCGGTTCGGTGAGCGCGGTGACGGTGACCAGACCGGTGATGTCGGTGCCGGAGTTGGTGATGAAGCACTTGGTGCCGTTGATCACCCACTCGTCGGTGGCCTCGTCGTACCGGGCGGTGGTGCGGGTGGCGCCCGCGTCGGAACCGCCCTCGGGCTCGGTCAGTCCGAACGCGCCGAGCAGCTCGCCGGAGGTCAGGCGGGGCAGCCACTCGCGCTTCTGCTCCTCCGTCCCGAAGCGGTAGATCGGCATCGCTCCGAGCGAGACCGCCGCCTCCAGGGTGATGGCGACCGAGGAGTCGACCCGGGCGAGCTCCTCCAGCGTCAGGCAGAGCGCGAAGTAGTCGCCGCCCATGCCGCCGTACTCCTCGGGGAAGGGCAGGCCGAACAGGCCCATCCGTCCCATCTCCCGGACGATCTCGTAGGGGAACTCGCCCTGCTCGTAGTACTCGCCGATCTTCGGGGCGACCACGTCCTGGGCGAATTCGGCCACGGTGCGCCGCAGTTCCTCGTGCTCGGTGTTCAACCGGTGGTCGAGCATGGTGATCCTCCTGAGGCCCCGCCGGGTGGGCGCGGGCTTGATCGGGACGACCGCCGTCCGTTCGATGGTGTGGCGGACGCGCGGTGTGATGAGGGGGGAAGGGCGGGGCCCGGACGAGCGGATGGGCGTCCGGGGACCCCCGCCGGCGTCAGTCCTGTCCGGCGCCGGGGCCCAGCAGGGCCCGGACCGTCCGGGACGGGCTCGGGCGACCGAGCCGTCTCGCCATCCAGCCGCTGGTGGCGACCAGGGCGCGGAGGTCGACACCGGTGCGGATGCCGAGTCCGTGCAGCATCCACACCAGGTCCTCGGTGGCCAGGTTCCCGGTGGCGCTCTTGGCGTACGGGCAGCCGCCCAGGCCGCCCGCCGAGGCGTCGACCACCGTGATCCCGGAGCGCAGCGCGGCCAGCGTGTTGCTGAGCGCCTGGCCGTAGGTGTCGTGGAAGTGCACCGCGAGCCGTCCCACCGGCACCCCCGCCTCGGCGAACCCGTCCAGCAGGGCGGTGACCTGGCCCGGGGTGGCCACGCCGATGGTGTCGCCGAGGCTCAGCTCGGTGCAGCCCATCTCCAGCAGCCGCACCCCGAAACCGATCACCTGGGCGGGCGGGACCGGGCCCTCCCAGGGGTCGCCGAAGCACATCGACAGGTAGCCGCGGACCCGGACCCCGGCGGCCGTGGCGCGCTCCACCACGGGCCGGAACATCTCCATCGCCTCGTCCGCCGACCGGTTGAGGTTGCGTCGGGCGAACGTCTCGGTGGCGCTGGCGAAGACCGCGACGTCCTCGGCGTGGTGGGCCAGTGCACGGTCCAGCCCGCGCTCGTTGGGCACCAGGACCGGCAGGCGCAGCCCGGGACGCCCGCTCGGCAGACCGGCGAGCCTGGGCATCAGCTCCTCGGCGTCGGCGAGCTGGGGTACCCACTTCGGGTGAACGAAGCTGGTGGCCTCGACGGTCCGCAGGCCGGCGTCGGCGAGCCGGGCGATGAACTCGGCCTTGACCTCGACCGGGACGAGGGCGCTCTCGTTCTGCAGCCCGTCACGCGGTCCGACCTCGTGGATCCGGACCTCCGCGGGCAGGCCGGGCGCCGGGACCGGGGCCGGCAGGCCCAGGTCGAGCGCGTCGGGCTCGTGCGCGGGGGTGGCGGCGGTCACGGCCGCACCTCGGCTCCGGCGCCCCCGGCGGGGGCCGGTGCGGCCTCGGCGGGGGTGACCACGACCAGCAGTTCCTCCATCGCGACGGTGGCGCCCGCGGTGGCCCGCAGCTCGCTCACCGTCCCGTCGTGCGGGGCGGCGATCACGTGTTCCATCTTCATGGCCTCCAGGACGAGCAGGGGCTGGCCCTTGCGGACGGTCTCGCCGGCCGTGGTCTTCACGACCGTGACGGTGCCGGGCATCGGTGCGGTCAGGGCGCCGTGGTGTGCCGCGCCGGCGGCGGCGTTCCCGCCGACGGCGTCGTGGCCGTGCACCGGCCAGGCGTCGCCGTCGATCCCGAGCCACGTCACCGGACCGGCCGCGGTGCCGGGGGACCGGTCGGCGGCCAGCGCGAAGGTCGTCCGCAGGCCGTCCACGGTGAGGCGGAGCCGGTCGCCGGACCGGGTGGCCCGGGCGCGGTGGACCGGCCCGGCGCCGAGCCGGATCTCCACCTCGGGGGCGACGCCGGGCGGATTGTCGGTGGCCTCGGATACGTTGCCCGCAGTGATCGAACGGATGCGCACCGACACCGGGTCCTGGCCGGGGGTACGGAGTCGGTGGGTGGTCCAGGCGGGGGCGCCGCCCAGGCGCCAGCCGGAGGGAAGGGAGAAGGGATCGGTCCAGCCGTCGTGGTCGGCGGCGGGGGTCAGGTCCAGGTGCCGTGCGAGCGCGGCGGCGTAGTAGAGGAGGTGGGCGGGTGTCGGTGACCCGGGCGGCAGCGCGTCGGGTGCCGCGTCTTCCGGGGCTCCGGAGTCCGGGGCTTCCGGGGCGTCGGTGTCCGGTGCGGGCGCGGCGGCCGGGGAGTAGGGCGAGGCGAGCAGCCCGGGCTGCTGCTGCGCGGTCTGCTCCACCAGGCCGGTGTCGAGCCGTCCGGCGGCGACCTCGGGGTGGGCGAGCAGTCGCCGCAGGAAGCCGGTGTTGGTGGTGACGCCGAGGATCCGGGTGTCGGCCAGTGCGGCGCGGAGGCGCCGCAGCGCGGTCGGCCGGTCGGGTCCGTAGGCGATGACCTTGGCGAGCATGGGGTCGTAGGAGCTGGTGATGACGGTCCCCGGGGCGACCCCGGAGTCCACCCGGATGCCTTCGCCCCGTGGTTCGTCGAGGAGCAGGATGCGTCCGCCGGTGGGCAGGAAGTCCCGTTCCGGGTCCTCGGCGCAGATCCGGGCCTCGATGGCGTGGCCCAGGAAGGAGATGTCGGACTGGGTGAAGGCGAGGTGTTCGTCCGCGGCGATCCGCAGCTGCCACTCGACCAGGTCGAGCCGCCGGGGCCGGTCCGCTCCCGGGTCGGTGACGGCCGGATCGTCGGCGTCCCGACCGTCCGTGTCCGGATCACCCGCGGTCGAACCTGACGCAGACGAACCCCGGGAGCGCGAGCCGGCCACGGAGACGGCCAGCTCGGTGACGGGGTGTTCCACCTGGAGGCGGGTGTTCATCTCCATGAAGAAGAAGTCCCGCACCCCCTCGGTGGGGGTGGGGGAGTCCGGGTCGACGCCGGGGACGATGAACTCCACGGTGCCGGCGCCGGTGTAGCCGCAGGACTCGGCGGCCCGGACGGCGGCGGCGCCCATCGCGGCGCGGGTCTCGGCATTGAGCAGGACGGAGGGAGCCTCTTCGATCAGCTTCTGGTGGCGGCGCTGAAGGCTGCACTCGCGTTCGCCGAGGTGGACGGTGGTGCCGTGGGCGTCGGCGAGCACCTGGACCTCGATGTGGCGCGGCCGGTCGATCCAGCGCTCCAGCAGCAGGGTGTCGTCGCCGAAGGCGGTGCGGGCGACGCGCCGGGCGGCGGCGATCTCGGAGGGCAGGTCGGCCGGGTCGCGGACCAGCCGCATGCCCTTGCCGCCGCCACCGGCGGACGGCTTCAGCAGGACCGGGTAGCCGATCTCGTCGGCGGCCGCGACGAGTGCGTCGTCGCTGGGCGCGGTGGCACGGCTGCCGGGCACCACCGGCACGCCGGCGGCCCGTACGGCCTCCTTGGCGTTGATCTTGTCACCCATCAGCTCGACCGCGGCGGGAGGAGGACCGATGAAGACGAGGCCCGCTTCTGCGCAGGCGCGGGCGAAGGAGGCGTTCTCGGCGAGGAAGCCGTAGCCGGGGTGGACGGCCTGGGCGCCGGTCCGGCGGGCGGCGGCGAGGATCTGGTCGGTCCGCAGGTAGGTTTCGGCGGCCGAGCTGTCGCTGCGGTCGGCAGGGCCGAGCCGGACCGCGACGTCGGCCTCGCGGACGTGCGGGGCGTCCGCGTCGGCGTCGCTGAACACGGCGACCGAGCGCACGCCGAGACGCCGCAGGGTGCGGATCACCCGGACGGCGATCTCGCCGCGGTTGGCGACCAGAACTGTGTCGAACATGGGAGGCGTTCCTCCGGGTCGAGGGGGAGCCGTACGTGAGGAGGTGGTCGAGCGGGAGTGGCGGTCGGACCGCGGTGGCGGCGCTGCGGCGCCGTCGGCCGTCGGACGGGGGCGTCCGGCGGGTCGACGGCCCGCGCGTCCGCGCACGGGGCCGCCTGCCGAAGGCCCGCCGGTGGAGGGCCTTCGGCGGACGACCTACATGCGGAAGACGCCGAACGGGCCGGGCGGCGGCAGCGGGGCGTTGGCGCAGGCCGTCAGGGCCAGGCCGAGGACGGTCCGGGTGTCCATCGGGTCGATCACTCCGTCGTCCCAGAGCCGGGCGGTGGCGTAGTAGGCGTTGCCCTGGCGGTCGTACTGCTCGCGGACGGGGCGCTTGAACTCGTCCTCCGCCTCGGCCGGCCACTCCTCGCCGTGCGCCTCCAGCTGGTCACGGCGGACGGTGGCCAGCACCGAAGCGGCCTGCTCGCCCCCCATCACGGAGATCTTGGCGCCCGGCCACATCCACAGGAAGCGGGGTGAGTACGCCCGGCCGCACATCGAGTAGTTGCCGGCTCCGTACGAGCCGCCGATCACCACCGTCAGCTTCGGGACGCGGGTGCAGGCGACGGCGTTGACCATCTTGGCGCCGTGCTTGGCGATGCCGCCCGCCTCGTACTGCCGGCCGACCATGAACCCGGTGATGTTCTGCAGGAAGAGGAGGGGGATGCCCCGCTGGTCGCACAGCTCGATGAAGTGGGCGCCCTTGAGGGCGGACTCGGCGAACAGCACGCCGTTGTTGGCGACGATGCCGACCGGGTGGCCGTGGATCCGGGCGAAGCCGGTCACCAGGGTCGCGCCGTACTCGGCCTTGAACTCGGCGAACCGGCTGCCGTCGACGAGCCGCGCGATCACCTCGCGCACGTCGTAGGGCGTGCGCGGGTCGACCGGCACGGCCCCGTACAGGCCGGCCGGGTCGACGGCCGGCGGTTCGGCCGGGGCGAGCGGCCACGGCCGGGCCGCGCGCGGCCCGAGTCCCGCGACGATGGTGCGGACGATCGAGAGGGCGTGGGCGTCGTCCTCGGCGAGGTGGTCCGTGACGCCGGAGGTCCGGGAGTGCAGGTCGCCGCCGCCCAGCTCCTCGGCGGTCACCACCTCGCCGGTCGCGGCCTTCACCAGCGGCGGCCCGCCGAGGAAGATCGTGCCCTGGTTGCGGACGATGACGGCCTGGTCGCTCATCGCCGGGACGTACGCGCCGCCCGCCGTGCACGAGCCGAGCACGGCGGCGATCTGCGGGATCCCGGCCGCCGAGAGGCGGGCCTGGTTGTAGAAGATCCGGCCGAAGTGGTCGCGGTCCGGGAAGACCTCGTCCTGCATCGGGAGGAAGGCACCGCCGGAGTCGACCAGATAGATGCAGGGGAGCCGGTTCTCCAGCGCGACCTCCTGCGCGCGCAGGTGCTTCTTGACCGTCATCGGGTAGTAGGTGCCGCCCTTGACGGTGGCGTCGTTGGCGACCACGACGACCTCCCGTCCGGCGACCCGGCCGATGCCCGCGATCACCCCGGCGGCCGGTGCGGCGCCGTCGTACATCCCGTCGGCCGCCAGCGGGGCCAGTTCGAGGAAGGGGGAGGCCGGGTCGAGCAGGGTGTCCACACGGTCGCGGGGGAGCAGCTTGCCGCGCGAGGTGTGTCGGGCCCTGGCCTTGGCGCCTCCGCCGAGCGAGGCGGCGCCGAGCTTCTCGCGGAGCTCGGCGACCAGCGCCCGGTGGGCGGCGGTGTTGGTCCGGTAGGCCTCCGACCCGGGGTCGGCGGCGGTGTCCAGCCGTGGTGCCGGTGCGGCGCCACCAGGGGCGACGGACCCGAAGGCTGCGCCGGTCGCCGGGGTGCCGGTCGCGGAGCTGCCGTTGACGCCGGCAGGTGCTCCGGCGGTGGAGATGACCATTCCAAGAGCTCCCTTGCCCTCGGTGGCAGGTGGGCCGGCAGAGCCTGGTGAGCCTGCGGCCCCCACACGTTAATGAACGTTAACTTCTGTCGCCCAGGTTAACGACCGATAACCCCACTGTCTACGATGGGCCTCATGTCGAACGCCCCATCCGCCTCAGGGCTCCCGCGCCGCGACCAGATCCGGAAGGAGGCCGCGAGGCTGTTCGCCGCCCGCGGCTTCCTCGGTGTCGGGGTGGACGAGATCGGCAGGGCCGTCGGCATCAGCGGCCCCGGGCTCTACCGGCACTTCGCGGGCAAGGACGCGATGCTCGCCGACCTGCTGATCGGCATCAGCGAGCGACTCCTTGAGGAAGGGCGCCGCCGAGCGGGTGGCAGTGACGGTCCGGCCGCGGCACTGGACGCGCTGATCGGCAGGCACGTGGACTTCGCGCTCGACGACCGCGACCTGATCACCCTGCACGACCGGGAGCTGCTGAACCTCCGGACGGAGGACCGCCGGACGGTCCGCCGGCTCCAGCGCGGCTACGTGGAACTCTGGGTGGACGTGGTCCGCCAGGCCTACCCGTCGCTCGCGGCCCCGGCGGCGGAGCCGGTCGCCCGCGCGGCCGTGCACGCCGTCTTCGGGCTGATCAACTCGACCCCGCACAGCCTCGGCCCGAACCCCGCCCAGGACGAGCGGGCCGGACTCCAGCGCGACGCGATGGCCGCGCTGCTGCACAGCCTCGCGCACGGCGCCTTCGCGGCCGCCGCCGGAGCGGTCGCCGCAGGCGCCGTCGCGGCCACCGGCGGCCACGAGAGTGCCGATTCCGCCGTCGTCGCGCCCGCATCGGCGGACACGCCCGCCGCCGCCGCCACGACCACCGCCGCCGACACCGCCGCCGCCACCACCACCGCCGACACCGCTCCCGTTGCCGCCGCCGCGCCCGCCGCCGACACCGTCGTGCCGCAGGACTGAGCTCCGACTCGTGTCGTCGGGGTCGGCCGACAGCCCTAGGACCAATGGCGGTGCGCCCGCTGCGTCGGCGGGAGGTGGGCATTCCGCGCGCGGTCGGCGACCCTGGTAGAGGGCGCGGAGGGCGGGCCGACGCGGGAATCACCGCAGGTTGCGGGCTGTTGGTTCCTCCGCCGGGCCGGGAATCCCGGCTCGCCCCGGCCTGAAATCCATGGCGGCCACCCGACGGAATGGTTAGCATCCCTAAATATGCCTGAGACTCACGGATCTACGGTGGAGCTTTCCCCGAGCGGCACCCGAACCGGCTCCCGGGGCGCGGCCGGCACGACCGGCGGCGCACGGGGCGACACGAGCACGTCGAACGGCACCGGGAACGCCGGGCCGAACCCGGCCCCCGGCCCGGACGAAGGACCGGGCGGTCCCGACCGCCCCGCCGGCGTGGAAGACGCCGAGGGCGCCGAGGGGCAGGGTTGGCTCCGACGGCTGCTCGGCTACTGCTGGCGGTCGCGGCGCAGCGTGCTGCTGGCCTTCGGCGCCTCGCTCGTCGGCATGGCCGTCACCGCTCTGGTGCCACTGGTCACCAAGCTGATCATCGACGACGTCATCACTTCGCACACCCGCTCGCTGGCACCGTGGGCGGGCGTCCTGCTGCTGGCCGCCGCCGTGGTGTTCGGCTGCACACAGGTGCGCCGCTACTACGGCGGGCAGCTGGCCCTGGACGTCCAGCACGACATGCGCAGCGACCTCTTCCGCTCGCTCGGCCGGCTGGACGGCCACCGGCAGGACCGGCTGGACACCGGGCAGGTGGTCGGCCGCGCCACCTCCGACCTCCAGCTGATCAACGGGCTGCTCTCGATGCTGCCCATGATGACCGGCTACCTGGTCATGTTCGTCATGTCGTTGGGCGTGATGATCTGGCTCTCGCCTCCGCTCACCCTGATCGCCCTGGTGATGGGCCCGTTGCTCTGGTGGATCTCGGTCCTCAGCCGGAAGCGGCTGTTCCCGTCCACCTGGGCCGCCCAGCAGGAGGCGGCCGCCGTCGCGGGCGTGGTCGACGAGGCGATCGGCGGCGTGCGGGTGGTCAAGGGCTTCGGGCAGGAGGCCCAGGAGCTGGACAAGCTGGAGACGGCCTCGCGCCGCCTCTTCGCGGCCCGGCTGCGCTCGATCCGACTGAACAGCCGCTACAACCCGGCGATGCAGGCGATCCCGGCGCTGGCCCAGGTCGCCGTGCTGGCCTTCGGCGGCTGGCTGGCGGTCGACGGCCGTGTCACGCTCGGCACGTTCGTCGCCTTCTCCACGTACGTGGCGCAGATGACCGGTCCGGTGCGGATGCTGACCATGGTCATCACGGTCGGCCAGCAGGCCAGGGCGGGCGTCGAGCGGGTGCTCCAGCTGGTCGACGAGCGCCCGCTGGTCCGCGAGCGGCCGGACGCGGTCACCCTCGACCTCACCGCGGAGGCCGCCGCCCCCGCCGGTGACACCCCCGGGAGCGCCGTCGCAGGGACGGCCGGCGGCCCGCCCGCCGTCGGCCCCCGCGCCGCCGACGTGGCTCTGGAGTTCGACGGGGTCGAGTTCCGTTACGACCCCGAGCACCCGGCACCCGTCCTGCACGGGCTCAGCCTCAGGCTCGCCCCCGGCGAGACGCTGGCGCTGGTCGGCGCGTCGGGCTCCGGCAAGTCCACGGTGGCGCAGCTGGTGCCGAGGTTCTACGACCCGGCGGCCGGCGCCGTCCGCCTCTACGGCCACGACCTGCGGGACCTGACGCTCGACTCGGTCCGGGCGGCCGTCGGCATCGTGCCCGAGGAGAGCTTCCTCTTCTCCGAGACGGTCCGTACCAACATCGCCTACGGCCGGCCGGACGCCACCGACGAGCAGGTCGTGGCCGCCGCCCGGGCGGCCCAGGCGGACGAGTTCGTCCGACAGCTGCCCGCCGGTTACGAGACCAAGGTCGGCGAGCAGGGACTCACCCTCTCCGGCGGCCAGCGCCAGCGGATCGCCCTGGCCCGCGCGATCCTCACCGACCCGCGCATCCTGCTGCTGGACGACGCCACCTCGGCGGTCGATCCGCAGATCGAGGCCGAGATCCACGACGCGCTGCGTTCGGTGATGGCGGGCCGGACCACCCTGCTGATCGCCCACCGACGCTCCACCCTCCAGCTGGCCGACCGGATCGCGATCCTGGAGCACGGCCGTCTGCTGGACATCGGGACGCACGAGGAACTCGACGCCCGATGTCCCCAGTACCGAGCCCTGATCTCCAACCCCGAGGCCGGCCGGTCCGCGTCCGCGACCGCGACCGCGACCGCCGCACCGGAGGCTCCCGGAGCACCGCAGACCGCCGAGGCCGCCGGCGCCGCCGCCGTGGCTGAGCCCGCCGGGGCCCGGACCGGGGCCGGGACGCGAGCCGAAGCCGTACCCGCCGCCGCCGCCGCCGACGCCGACGGCCGGCCTCGGACCGAGGCCCCCGCGATGCCCACCCCGGCCCTGACCAAGGCGGCCCGCACCGCGGCCCCCGATCTGGTGGCCCGGGTCACCGCCCTCCCGCCGGCCACCGACACCCCGGCGGTGTCCCGGAGCGAGGCCGAGACCGGCGACCCGGACTTCTCCCTCCGCCGCCTGCTCCGCCCCTTCCGCGCCCCGCTCGCCCTCGCCCTGCTGCTGGTCACCCTGGACGCGGGGGCCGGGCTGGTCCTGCCGATCCTGATCCGCCACGGCATCGACGACGGCGTCAGCAAGGCGATGCTGTCCGGCGTCGCGGTCGCCGCACTCACCGCGCTGGCGATCGTCCTGCTGGACTGGCTGGTCCAGGGCGCCGAGAGCCGGGTCAGCGGCCGGACCGGCGAGCGGGTGCTCTACACCCTGCGGCTCAAGATCTTCGCCCACCTCAACCGGCTCGGCCTGGACTACTACGAGCGCGAGCTCTCCGGCCGGATCATGACCCGGATGACCACCGACCTCGACTCGCTCACCTCGTTCCTCCAGACCGGCGTGGTCACGGCCGTGGTCAGCCTGCTGACGTTCCTCGGCATCTTCGCCGCCCTGCTGGTCATCGACGCCGGGCTGGCCCTGGTGGTCTTCGCGGTGCTGCCGCTGCTGATCGTCGCGACCCTGGTCTTCCGCAGGAAGTCCAAGGCCCAGTACGAGATCTCCCGGGACCTGATCAGCACCGTCAACGCTGATCTCCAGGAGAACGTGGCGGGCATGCGGATCGTCCAGGCGTTCCGTCGGCTGGACACCAACACCGACCGGTTCGTCGCCCGGGGCATGGCCTACCGGGAGGCCCGGGTGCGGGCCCAGTTCTACATCTCGCTGTACTTCCCGTTCGTCCAGTTCCTCTCCAGCGTGGCCGCCGCGCTGGTGCTGATCGTCGGTGCGTCGCGGGTCGAGTCCGGGACGCTGACCGTCGGCGCCCTGGTGGCGTACCTGCTCTACATCGACCTCTTCTTCGCGCCGGTCAACCAGCTCTCCCAGGTGTTCGACGGCTACCAGCAGGCGGCCGTGGGCCTGGGCCGGATCCGCGAGCTGCTGCGCACCCCGACCAGCACCGCGCAGGCGGCCGACCCGGTGCCGGTCCCGGACGGGCTCCGCGGCGAGATCGAGTTCGACGGCGTCGGCTTCGCCTACAACGGCGGCGCGGACGGTGCCCCGGACGTCCTCTCCGGCGTGAATCTGCGGATCCCCGCCGGCCAGACGGTGGCGCTCGTCGGCGAGACGGGGGCCGGCAAGTCGACCCTGGTCAAGCTGGTCGCCCGGTTCTACGACGCGACGGCCGGCACGGTCCGGGTGGACGGCGTCGACCTGACCCGGTACGACCTGGCGCAGTACCGCCACCGGCTCGGCGTGGTGCCGCAGGAGGCGTACCTCTTCGCCGGGACGGTGCGCGAGGCGATCGCGTACGGCCGGCCCACGGCCCCGGCGTCCGAGGTGGAGGCGGCGGCCCGGGCCGTCGGCGCGCACGAGATGATCCTCCGGTTGACGGACGGCTACGACCACGAGGTCACCGGCCGCGGACGGAACCTCTCGGCGGGGCAGCGCCAGCTGATCGCGCTGGCCCGGGCGGAGTTGGTCGGTCCGGACATCCTGCTGCTGGACGAGGCGACCGCGGCGCTCGACCTGGCCACCGAGGCCGCGGTGAACCACGCCGCGGACCGGCTCAGCGGCGGCCGTACCGCGCTCGTCATCGCGCACCGCCTGACCACCGCCGAACGCGCCGACCGGGTCGTCGTGCTGGACCACGGCCGGGTGGTCGAGGACGGCACGCACGCCGAGCTGCTCGCCCTCGGCGGCGTGTACACCCGGCTCTGGCAGGCGTTCGTCGCCGACAGGCACCACGGGCAGGACCTTCACGACGGCCTTCACGACGGCCTTCGAGACGGCCTTCAGGAGGGCCGCCCGGCACCGGTGCCCGGTACGGCCGTCGGCTAGCCGTCCGGTCCGGACGGGCGGCAGGGCCATCGCCCGGACCGGGGCCCTGCAGCCCGGTCCGGGCGGGGCCGCGTCCGGGCGGCGTCCGCGCCGTCCTCAGGCCGCGAGCAGCGCGACCAGCAGCCCGGACGCGTCGACCCCCCGGGGCAGGTCGCTCACCTGCCCGTCACCGACCTCGACCACGCGCCAGCCGGAACCGTCGGCCCGGTGGGCGAGGTCGGTGGTGACGAAACGGCAGCCGAGGGCCCGCACCAGGGGCCGGACCACGTCGAGGTCAGGGTCGGCCGCGCAGCCGGGCGTGTCGGGGTGCGGCCCGACCAGTACGGGCTCTCCGTCCAGCCACCACACCCGGGCCTCCACCGCGCGGCCCCTGCCGCCCCCGCCACGCGGGCCGTCCGCATCCGCGTCCCCGACGGCACCCGCGTCCCCGACCGGATCCGCGCCGTCGCCGCCCCCGCCCGACGGTCCGTCATCCCGGTCGTCCGGTCGGTCCGTCGAGGCCCGGGCGAACTCCTCGTACCGCCGCAGCACCACGCCCCCGGCCAGGAACTCGCCCTGCAGCTCCACGAACCGGTCCACCACCCGGGCCACCCCCGGAAGGTCCGCCAACTCGGGGACGTAGCAGGCTTCGTGCCACTCGTGCTTGCGTGACTTCACGTAGTCCTTGACGATCGCCGGACCGCGCCCGCCGAGCCGTGCGACGGCCGCCGCCAACTGCTCGGGCCCCGGCGGCACCGACGCCGAGGCAGGCAGCCAGACGCTGGTCGGCGTCGCTCCCTCGAACACGCGGTACCAGCCCGGAAGTTCGTGCGCCGAGGCGTACCCGGGCGGGCTGGTCAGCAGATGGGCGCCGCGCTCGGCCAGGGCGGTGGCGAAGGTGGCGTAGCGGTCGGCGGGCAGCATCCACCCCCGGTACCAGAACGGGCCGAGGCCTCCGGGCACCCGGCCCACCGCCGCCCGGGCGTCACCGGCGAGCAGGGCGTCGTGGTCGACGAGATGGTGCTCGCCGCCCAGCCCGCGCAGCAGCCGCGCCTCCCAGGCGAAGTGCGGATCGGGGCGGCGCGGGTCGAGCGGGTCGGCCGGGAGGAGGAACGCGGGTGCGGGCATGGGCGCCAGGCTACGTGCGCCGACTGTTCGTCGGCCCGTCAACACCCCACCGCCGCCCGGTCGACGGGCCGAACGGGCTCGTCCCGGGCGGGGTCGGCGTCGGGCCGGCACCGGACAATCCGCTCGACGGCCGACCGGGCCCGCTGCGAGAGTGACCCGATGCGAAACCTGTGGCGAAACGTGAGAAGGACCCCGCGACGCGCGGCCCGTACGGTGGTCCTGGACGAGCAGGGTTCGGTCTTCCTCCTCCGCTCGGACAACAGCGAGGTCGGCGTGCACTGGACCATGCCGGGCGGCGGCATCGAGCCCGGTGAGACGCCGCACACGGGCGCGCGGCGCGAGCTGTGGGAGGAGACCGGCTGGACCGACCTCGAACCCGGCCCGCTGCTCTGCACCTGGGAGCACGACTTCACCTGGCACGGCACTCCCGTCCGCCAGCACGAGCACATCTACCTCACGAGCGGCCCGCACCGGGGCCCCGTCGGTGACGTCAGCGCGATGCACGCCGCCGACATGATCCTCGACTGGCGCTGGTGGACCCCGGCCGATCTCGCCGACGAGAACGCCGACGCGCTCTGGCCGCCGCGGCTTCCCGAGCTGCTGTCGGCCGTGCGGGAGGGCTGGCTCGCCGACCGGCGGGAACCGGAGCCGGTCGACCTCGGCTACGTCCCGAACGCCGGGTCGGTCGTCAGCTGAGCCTGCGGGGGTCCGGTCAGGGCTGTCGACGCCCGCCGCGTCGGCCCTGCCGCCCGGTCGGACCGGCCTGCCAGTCCCGGAGTTCCAGCTCCCGGTCGTGGAGGGCGCCGGGGTTGATCACGACGGAGAGCGGCGTGTCGGCCAGCTGCTCGTAGGCGAGCCCGGTGGCCGCCAGCAGGTGCTCGGTCGGTACCGAGACGGCGATGGCGGGCCGCCACGCGGGCAGGATCACCAGGCAGGTCCCGCGACCGAGGCGGACCAGTTCCGCCGAGGCCCGGAGGGCCGGCCGTTCCTCGGGGCGGCCGGCGGTCTCCGGCAGGTTCGGGGTGCCGCCGATCAGGATGCCCAGCGGCGTTTCGGCGGCCGGCGCCGGTGGAGCGGACTCACCGGTGGCCCCGGCGTCGCCGGTGGCGGTCGGGAGGTCCGTCGCCTGCCGGGCCCTCGCGCGGTTCGTCCGCGCCGGGCCCGCACCGGCCGTCTGCGGGTGCATCCGACGCAGCCGGCGGGAGGGCGAAGGGCGCCGGGTGACGGCGGTCCGCAGCTCCTCCTGGGCCGCGCGCAGCACGGGGACGGTCCGGTCCTCGACCGTCGGCGGCTGCTGGAGCCGGACGAACGCCACGCCGCCCGTCCCGACGGGCTGCGCCCCGGTCCGGTCCGTCCCGGAGGCGCCCGCCCCGACGGCTTCCGTGGTGACGGCGCCCGTCCCGGTCGCGTCCGTCCCGGCCGGGTGGGGAACGTCCGGGTGACCCGCGCCGGTGCGGTCGTGGCCGTACTCCTCGGCCGGCGGCGTGCGGTCCGCCTCCGCCGGTCGGCGGTGGGTGACGGCGGGGCCGTCCGGCGCGGGCACCTGCCCCTGCGCGGCCTGCGTAGGACTTCGACAGGTCGCGCGCCGTCATCGGGGTCTTGCCGCAGGGCGCCGGGTCCGGGAACCGCAGCTTGGCG
>NZ_JBEXNT010000177.1:0-15511 GCF_040611255.1 Kitasatospora sp. NPDC002965
GGTGGCCGTCGGAGCCCCCGGACGGCCCGGGACGACGACCGGCCGGGTACTCCGTGGGGGAGCACCCGGCCGGTCGTCGTGGGCCGGTGACCCAGCGGGCTGCTGCGGTGGCTCCGGCGGGCGCGGTGGCGGCTGCGGGAGGCCACCGCGGGGATCAGGCCCGCCGAGGGGGACGGATCACCGGGGGAGACGGATCACCGGGGGGCGGACCGAGGGGCGGATCACTGCGGGGCGCGGCCGGCGCCGGCGGCCAGCTCCTTGGCGGCCTCGGTGAGGTCCTTGGCGGTGTCGATGGCCCGCCAGTAGACGCCCTGCGGCAGCTGGTAGCCGGCCAGCCGCTTGCTGCGGGCCAGCTGGGGGAAGGTGGTCCGCTCGTGGTCGCCGACGTCCGGCAGCAGTTCGGCGAACTCCGGGCTGAACACGTAGAGCCCGGCGTTGATGAGGAACGGCGAGGGCGGGGCCTCGATGAAGTCGAGGACGTTGCCGAACTGGTCGGTCTCGACCGCGCCCCACGGGATCCGCGGGCGGGCCAGCGCGAGGGTCGCGACGGCGTCGCGCTCGTGGTGGAACGCGGCCATGTCGCGCAGGCTGAACCGGGTCCAGATGTCGCCGTTGGTGGCGTACCAGGGTTCGTCGGGGCGGGGCAGGGCCGCGGCGGCGTACTTGAGCCCGCCGCCTCGGCCGAGCGGCTCGGCCTCGACCACCGTGCGGACCTTCATCGGCAGGTCGGCCTTGTCGAGCCACTCCTCCAGCACGTCCGCGAGGTGGCCGCAGGAGACGACCGCGTCGGTGACGCCCTCGGAGGCGAGCCAGGCCAGCTGGTGGCCGAGGATCGGCGTGCCCGTGCCGGGGATCTCGACCAGCGGCTTGGGGCGGTCGTCCGTGTAGGGCCGCAGCCGCGAGCCCTGGCCACCGGCCAGGATGACGGCCTGGGTCACGGGTACCGGGCCGGGCGGGGGCTGGTGGGCCGGTTGGGCGGCGGCGGGGCCGGAGTCAGCGCTCATGGCTGAACAATAGGCGCGGTACCGGGCCCGCGGGCCGGCATCGCGCGGACCGGTGACGGACGCGGTCGGCCGGGGCACCACCCGGGTCGGTGGCGCCCGTCACCGGGGCCGCTCGGGCCGGCGACACCCCGGCCGGCCAGCCGCGGTCGGCGACACCGGGCCGGGTGGTGCCGCGGGGTGGTGCCGCGGGTCAGGCGGAGGCGCCGGAGGCGAAGGCGCCGTCACAGACCGGGCGGGCGAAGGACCGGGCGCGCTGGACGTCGCCCTGGTACTTGCGCACCGCGGCCTTGCCCAGCTCGGTGGCGAGCGAGGTGCAGTACGGCGTCAGCGCGGGCTGCTCGCGCATGGAGCGCTCCAGCAGGTCCAGCGCGCTGCCCGGGTTGTGCGCCCGCAGCTCGTCCAGGAGCACGACGCGCAGCGCGTCCTGGGGGGCGAGCCCGTCGGGGGCCCTGCCGGCGGTCGCCGTCCGGCCGATCCCGGCGCCGTCCCCGCTGGACGCCGCCACGACCTGCTGGTCCAGCGCGGTCGGCGGTGCCCACGGCACCCTGGTCACGGCGAGGGTGCCGGTGGTCACCAGGACGACGGGCAGGGCGAGGGCGACGGTCTGGCCGATTCGGCGAACTAGCTGCTTCACGCTCAGGAGAGTAGCGGTGGGTGGGCGCCACATCGCCCTCCGTTACACCATCGGGTGACAGGATGTCCGGGTTCGTCCCTGCACCGTGTTGACGTCATCACCCGTTGGGGTGGCCGGACGCGGCGGAGCCCCGCCGGACCGGTGACGGTCCGACGGGGCTCCGACGGGGTGCTGCGCGCCACGGCCGGCCGGAGCCGGTCGGGGCCGCTCAGTTGGAGAGGCGGGCGCCGCTGCTGGTGGAGAACACGTGGGTCTCGTTGGCGATCGGCACGACGTGGATGGTCTCGCCGCGGGCCGGGATCTGGCGGCCGTGCACGCGGACCACCAGGTCCTTGTCCGCGCCGCCGATCTGGGTGGTGCCGTACACGAAGCCGTCCGAGCCGAGCTCCTCGACCACGTTGACGGTGACGGCGACGCCCTCGATGCCGCCCGAGGGGACGATCTCGAAGTGCTCCGGGCGGATGCCGACGGTCACGGTCTTGTCGGTGCCGGCGCCGGACAGGTCCTCGCGGGAGATGTTGACGACCGAGCCGCCGAACTTCACGCCGCCGTCGACCAGCGGCACCTCGACCAGGTTCATCGCGGGCGAGCCGATGAAGCCGGCGACGAAGAGGTTGGCGGGCCGGTCGTACATGTTGCGCGGGGTGTCGACCTGCTGCAGGAGGCCGTCCTTGAGCACCGCGACCCGGTCGCCCATGGTGAGCGCCTCGGTCTGGTCGTGGGTCACGTACACCGTGGTGATGCCCAGGCGGCGCTGCAGGCCGGCGATCTGGGTACGGGTCGAGACGCGGAGCTTGGCGTCCAGGTTGGACAGCGGCTCGTCCATCAGGAAGACCTGCGGCTCGCGGACGATCGCGCGGCCCATCGCGACACGCTGGCGCTGACCGCCGGAGAGCGCCTTCGGCTTCCGGTCCAGCAGCGCGGTGAGGTCGAGGATCTTGCCGGCCTCCTCGACCTTGGCACGGATCTCCGACTTGTTGACGCCGGCGATCTTGAGCGCGAAGCCCATGTTCTCGGCGACGGTCATGTGCGGGTACAGCGCGTAGTTCTGGAACACCATCGCGATGTCCCGGTCCTTCGGCGGCAGGTGGGTGACCTCGCGGTCGCCGATGCGGATCGCGCCGCTGTTGACGTCCTCCAGGCCGGCCAGCATGCGGAGGCTGGTCGACTTGCCGCAGCCGGAGGGGCCGACGAGGACGAGGAACTCGCCGTCCGCGATGTCCAGGTCCAGGGCGTCCACCGAGGGCTTGTCGGCCCCGGGGTAGACACGGGTCGCCTTGTCGTACGTCACAGAAGCCATGGCTGTGCTCTCCTTCACCGGCAGGAACGTGCCGGACGATCCGAGTAAAGGTGGGGGAATCGCTGTCGCCGGCTCGATCGGCCGTGGTCTGAACCACTGCGCGCACCGGCTTCCGGCGACGCTACCTGCGCTTCCGCCGATTGTCAGCCCCCGGCCGATCGGAATTCGGCATCGGTTCCATCACGTCCGCTCCCCGGGGGCGGCTCCCGCCCAACCCCCGGATATCCCCCCACCGGCCCGTTCACGCCCGGTAGACTGCCCCCGGTGCCGCCGTGACCACGTCGCGGACGGTCACCATGCCTCCTTAGCTCAGCTGGCCAGAGCACCGCTCTTGTAAAGCGTAGGTCGTCGGTTCGAATCCGACAGGGGGCTCAGCACGTCACCCCGGCCGGGCTCCGGCTCCGGACCGCGGGTGGCTCGGCCGACGGCCCCGGGCGATGCGCCCGGGGCCGTTCGCGTGGGCCGTCGGGCTCGATCGCGTGGGCCTGTCCCCGGCGGGCGGGGCGGCCACCGGCGCCCGCCCGTCCGCCCGCCACCTTTTTTCTGCGCGCCGCCGCGACGGCCGTCCGGGGCTGCCGGGCCCCCTGCGCGCGGCCGGGCGGCTCCTCGCGACATCCGGACGATTCTCCGAGAACCACAGCTCAGCGGGTCGGCCGGTGCACCCGGGGCGGTCCGCGGGCCCGGGGGCGCACGGTGACGGATCGGATCAATGGGGATCGTGTGAGACCGGTTCGCCGCTAACGTTGTCACGGTCCGGTCACCTAACGTGCGTATTCCATGACTATCCTGACGTCGCGTCAGGCCCGTGCCGAGAACGAGGTGCACGGTGCCGACCCATTCCCCGGCAGCGGTTTCCCCTGGCTGGCCGGGGTAGTGAGGCTGCCCGCGTACGGAATTGAGCCCTGAGGAAGGAACGGCAGATGGACGCGATGCCCGGCCGGGAGCCGGCGCGGCTCGTGTATCACCCCGCCGGCCAGGATGCCGAGTTGAGAGCCGCGGTCGACGACCTGCGGGTCGGACGGTGGCTGTCCACCCGGACTCTGCTGGACTCGACCGGGCGCGACTGGAGCCGGAGATCGGCGAGGACCCAGGTGCTGAGTGTGGTCGCGCCCCGTTCCGACGCGCTGGAGCACTGGGCCCAGGAGGAGCCGGGGAGTCCCGACCTCGCGATCCTGCGGCTCCGGGTCGAGGTGGAGCGGGCCGCCGCCGCCCACGCCGCGGGACGCCGGGACGCCGTCGAGCTGGAGCAGAACGCGCGGCAGTCGAGCTGGCGCGCGGTGGAGGAGCACCCCGCCGACCCGGTGCCCTGGCTCTGCCTGCTCACCCTCGCCACCCTGGACCCCGAGCAGCGGAGGGCCGAACACCGCGATCCGGGACCGGACATGATGCTGCCGCCGGGCCCCTGGGGCCTGTTCTTCGAGGCGAACCGGCGCGATCCGTTCAACCGCGAGGCGCACGTCCGGATGCTGCGGTACTGGCTGACCGTGCGCCGCTGGTCGGCGACCGACTTCGTCAACTTCGTGCTGCCGAACGCGCCCTACGGCTCGCCGCTGTTCGTGCTGCCGCTGTACCTGTCCGTCGAGCAGTACCGCAGCGACCGGCGGCGGGACATCGCGCGCCGCCAGTGGCTGAGGGAACCCCACCGGGACCGCGCCGTGGCCGCGTTCGAGAGCTGGACCGCGACGGAGCAGCCCGACCAGTGGCCGGTCGTCGACCTGAGCCATCTCGCCCACGCGCTGTGGGCCGGTGTCCGGATGAGGGAGGCCGTCGAGGTCTTCGGCGCCCTCGGGTCGTTCGCGTCCCAGGCGCCGTGGATCCACGTCGCCGACTCCCCGGAACTGGCGGAGAGCCTGCTGCTCACCGCCAGGCACCAGGCCTACGTCGGCAGTTCGAGCGGCCAGAGCTGAACCCGCCCGCCCTGCCGCTTCCCCGTCCGCACGAATCCGTCCCCCCGGAGGTCCGGCGATGCCACCCGCACACGCAACTCCCAGCAGCGACGACAGCCAGCTCCGTCGCCTCGGCTACGAGCCCAAACTCAACCGCAGAATGGGCGAGTTCGGGAACTTCGCGATAAGTTTCTCGGTCATCTCGATCCTCAGCGGCTGCATGACGCTGTTCGGCTTCGGCCTGAACACCGGAGGCCCGGCCGTGATGCTCTGGGGCTGGGTCGGGGTCGGGCTGATGGTCGTCCTGGTGGGCATGGCGCTCGCCGAGGTCACCAGCGCCTACCCGACCAGCGGCGCCCTCTACTTCATGGCCCACCGGCTCGGCGGTCCGCGCTGGGGCTGGGCCACCGGCTGGCTGAACCTGCTCGGCCTGGTGGGCGGTATCGCGGGGATCGACTACGGCGCCGCGTCGTTCGTCGGCGCGCTGGCCAACCTCCAGTGGGGCTTCGAGCCGACCCCGGGCAAGCTGTTCCTGATCTTCATGGTGATCCTGGTGGTCCACGCCGGGCTGAACCTCCGCGGCGTGCGGCTGGTGTCGGTGCTCAACAGCATCTCGGTCTGGTGGCACCTGGGCGGCGTCGTGGTGATCGTCGGCGCGCTGATGATCGTGCCCTCCCAGCACCAGGACACCACCTGGGTGTTCACGCACTTCGTGAACAACACCGGGTGGACCAACCCGATCTACGTGTCCTGCCTGGGTCTGCTGCTGGCGCAGTACACGTTCTCCGGCTACGACGCCTCGGCGCACATGTCGGAGGAGACGACGCGGGCGTCGGTCTCCGCCGCGCGCGGCATCGTCCGGGCGATCTGGGTGAGCTGGATCGCCGGCTTCGTGCTGCTGGCCGGCATGCTGTTCGCGATCCAGGACTACGCGGGCACCATCGACTCGGCCACCGGGGTGCCGCCGGCCCAGATCTTCCTCGACGCGCTGGGCCTCAACGGCGCCAAGGCCCTGCTCGCGGTGGTGATCGTCGCGCAGCTCTTCTGCGGCAACGCCGAGACGGCGGCGGCCAGCCGGATGGTCTTCGCGTTCTCGCGGGACGGGGCACTGCCGGGCTCGGCACTCTGGAGCCGGGTCTCGCCGCGCACCGGGACCCCGGTGGCCGGCGTCTGGCTGGCCGTGGGCGCGGCGCTGGTCCTGGCCCTGCCCGCGCTGTACAGCCCGGTGGCGTACGGGGCGGTGACGGCGATCAACGTCCTGGGGATGACCCCGGCCTACGCGATCCCGATCTACCTCCGGCTGCGCAGGGGGAAGGCGTTCCAGGCCGGCCCGTGGACCCTGGGCCGGTGGAGCCGGCCGATCGGGGTGGTGGCGGTCTGCTGGGTCGCGGTGGTCACCGTGCTGTTCTGCCTCCCCCAGGCGTACCCGGTCACCTCGGACACGTTCAACTACGCGCCCGTCGCGCTGCTGGTGGCGCTCCTGGGCGCGGGCCTGTGGTGGCTGAAGGCCGGCCGTTCCTACAACCCGCCGGTGCAGCAGAGCGCCGAACTGACCGAGCTGACCGGGAGCGTGATCTGATGTCCGGCGGACCGGCCGCCCGTCGTCGGCGGGCGGCCGCCCCCTCCCCGGCGCTCCCGGCCTCCTCGGAGGCGCGCCCGGTCGGTGCCCCCGCCACCGGTCCGCTGCGGGCCCTGGTGCGCGGCGGCGGGGTCGACACCGTGCTGCTGGCGGCGGTGGACTGGCAGGGCCGGCTCAAGGGCAAGGAGTTCGACGCCGGGGTGCTGCTGGACCGGCTGGGCTCCGGGCGGCTCGCCCCGGAGATGTGCGGGTACGTGTTCGACACCGACCTGGGCATGTCGGCGGACGGGAGCGGGGCACTCGGCTCGTGGGGGACGGGGTTCTCCGACGTGGCCCTGGCGGCCGACCTCGCGGACGCTCGGCTGCTGCCGTGGCTGCCCGCGACGGCGCTGGTGCCCTGCCGCCCGGTGTCCGGCGGCGAACCGCTGCCGGTGGCGCCGGACACGCTGCTGGACGACCAGCTGACCCTGCTGGCCGAGCACGGCCTGAGCGTGCAGGTCGGTGTGGAGACGGAGTTCGTGCTCTACGAGGGGAGCGTCCGGGACGCCGCCGGCCGGGACTTCCGCCGGCTGCGCCCGGCGACCTGGGACAACCGGGACTACGCCCTCGACCAGCCCCGCACGGTCGCCGACTTCACCCGGAGCCTGCGCCGGGCCCTCGCGGGCGCCGGCCTGCCGGTGGAGGCCGTGAAGCTGGAGGGCGCCCCCGGGCAGGTGGAGGTGACCTTCCCGTACGGCGACCCGCGGCTCGCCTGCCTCCAGCACGTGCTGTTCAAGCACGCCGTCCGGGCGGTCGCCGACCGGCACGGCCTGGCGCCGACGTTCATGGCGTCCCCGGCCACCGGCACCGGCAGCGGGATGCACCTGCACGTCTCCCTGTACGGGGCGGACGGGCCGGTGCTCGGCGGGCCCGGCGGTACCGCGCTGTCGGACCTGGGCGAGCAGGCGGTGGCCGGACTGCTGGAGGTGCTTCCGGTCACGGCGCCGCTCTACGCGCCCTACGTGAACTCCTACCGCCGCTTCCGCGACCACTCCTTCGCCCCGACCCGGTTCACCTGGGGCCGGGACAACCGTGCCTGCGCGGTGCGGGTGGTCGGCCACGGCGCGGGCCTCCACCTGGAGATCCGGCTGCCGGGCGCGGACGCCAACCCGTACGCGGCCCTCGCGGCCGTGCTCGCCGGGGTGCGGCACGGCATCGGGAACGGCCTCAAGGCCCCCCGGGCCAGCGAGGGCGACGCCTACCTGGACACGGGGGCGGCGCGGATCCCCTCCCACCTCGTCGAGGCGGTCGGGCCGTTCGAGCGCAGCGAGCTGGCGGCCGGGCTGCTCGGCGACCGGCAGGTCGCCCACCTGGCGGGCCTCGCGCGGCTCGACCTCGACCACCACAACGGCGTCGTCACCGACGCGGAGGTGCGCCGGGGGTTCGCCCAGGCGTGACCCCCGGGACGGCCGGTCGCCGCACGTGAGTGCCGCGGCCGGCCGTTCTGCTGCCCGCCGCGTGGCCCGGTGCGCCTTCGGCCGCGCAACCGTGGGCGCTCGCCCGGTCGAGGGGCGCACGTCCGCCGGCCTCAGGGGGCGGGCGTCCGGCGGGCGGGCGTTCGGGCCGCCGGGCGCAGCCGCCGGAGGGTCCAGCCGCCGGGGGACAGGGCGGTGGTGCGGGCGGTGAAGAGTTCGGCGGTGCGGCGGTAGGAGAGGCGACCGCGGCCGGTGTGGGGGCAGCGGTCGGCGGCGGGGGTGGCCGCGGGGGCCCGCCGGTCGGTGAGGAACAGCGGGCCGGCGGTGCGGCCGGTGAGGAGGAGCGGGAGCAGTCGGGCGGTGCCGGTCCGCCAGCGCAGGGGCGGGCCCGGGGGGCGGGTGCGGCGGCCGGGGAGGTCGAGGTCGTCGACGTCGAGGGCGAGGACGGCTTCGACGGTGGCTCCGCTCTCGTGCAGCAGGCGCCAGAGGGTCTGCTCGCGGAGCGGCGCGCCGAGGGCGAAGAGGGTGTGGAGCTCCTCGGGGGTGAGCGGGGCCGGGGCTGCGGCGTGGGCGGTGTGCGGGCGCAGGCCGGCGGCCGGGTCGGTGTCGATCCAGTCCTGGGCGCGCCACCAGGAGGTGGCGGCCCGCAGGATGGCGAGCTCGCGGTTGAGGGTGCGCGGGTCGGCTTCGCCGGCGCGCCGGTCGGTGGCGGCCAGGAGGCGGGCGGGGGTGTCCGGGTGGTCGAGCCGGGCGAGCGGCAGGACGGGCGGACGGGCGCGGCGCCGCTCGGGGCCGGTGGGGGCGGGGCGGCCGGCCAGGGCCCAGGTCCAGGTGTGCAGGGCGATCCGGTAGACGCGGCGGGAGGCGGCGCCGAGCCCGGAGGCGGCCAGGTAGCGCTCGACGGCGACGGCGTACTCGACCGGCGGCTGGGGTGGCATCGGCGTCTTCTTTCCGCAGTAAACAGCGATGTCCGAGGGCACCGGAGTAGTGCTTGCCATCGCAGTAAATAGCAGGTGGGAGAGGGTTTTTCGGGAGTTTACTGCGGTGGTGGCGCGGTTTCGGGAAAATGAGTCGAATAGGCTCAGGTTTTTCACCGGAAGTCCTTGTCGGCGGCCTTCGTGCGCGGGCAGACTTGGCGCCCGTGACAGGGGAAGCGGAGTGGGGGCGGCCCCGCCGCCGACGGCCGGACGGCCGTCTGGCCGTGCTGGGGGAACGTGATTTCGGGTGGTTCTTCGCCGGTTACGCGACCTCGCTGGTCGGCTCCTCGATGGCGCCGGTGGCCGTGGCGTTCGCGGTGCTCGACGGTGGGGGCGGCGGGACCGAGCTGGGCTGGGTGATGGCTGCCCGGATCCTGCCGATCGTGCTGGTGATGCTGGTCGGCGGGGTGGTCGCCGACCGGCTGGGCAGTCGACGGGTGATGCTGGGGTCGGACGTGCTGCGCTGCGCGGTGCAGGGCGGGTTCGCGGCGGCGCTGGCGACCGGGCACGCGCCGGTCTGGGCGATGGCGGCGCTGGTCGCCGCCTGGGGGCTCGGCGAGGGTCTGTTCATGCCGGCGCTGGGCGCGTCGGTGCCCGCGCTGGTGCGCCGGAAGGAGCGTCTGCCGGACGCCAACGCCCTGCTGGGGCTGGCCCGTTCGGTGTCGATGGTGGCCGGACCGGCGCTCGCCGGGGTGATCACGGCGGGGTACGGTCCGGGTGCGGTGCTGCTGATCGACGCGGTGACGTACGGGATCGCTGCGCTGGCGCTGGCCCGGACCTCGGAGATCGGGCCGGTCGGGCCGGTCGGGCCGGGCGGGCCGATCGGGGAGGCCGGGGAGGCCGGGCCGGGCGCGGGTGGCGCGGACTCGATGTGGGCCGAACTCCGCTCCGGCTGGGCGGAGTTCCGCTCGCGGCGGTGGCTCTGGGTCACCACCGTGCAGATGGCGCTCTTCAACCTGCTGGTCTGGGCGCCGTTCCTGGTGCTGGGACCGCTGACCGCGCAGCGCGAGCTGGGCGGGGCGCGGGCCTGGGGCCTGGTGCTGGGCGTGTACGGGGTCGGTGCGGTGCTGGGCGGCCTGCTGATGCTGGGACGCAGGCCGGCCCGGCCGCTCGCGGTGGCGACGGTGGCGAGTCTCGGCTGGGCGCTGCCCTCCGCGGCGCTCGCGGCGGGGGCGGCGCTGGGCTGGACGCTCCTTGCCGCGTCGGTGGCGGGGGCGGGATCGGCGGTCTGCGGCGCGCTGTTCGACTCGACGCGACAGAGCTGGGTGCCGGCCGGGGTGCTGGCCAGGGTGACCGCGTTCGGCGGACTGGGCGCGTTCGTGCTCGGGCCGCTCGGCCTCGCGGCGGCCGGGCCGGTGGCCGACCGGGTCGGGGTGTCCCGCGTCCTGCTGTTCGGCGCGGGGTGGCAGCTGCTGGCCGGGGCGGCCGTGCTGGCGGTGCGCGAGGTGCGCGGCCGGGGCTGGGACGGGCCGGCGGAGCCGCCGGGCGAGGCGGCGCCGGCTGCGGCGGGCGTGCGCCCGGGGCCCGGCGGGGGGCCCGACTGACCGGGCCCGCCGAGGACCGGCCACGGCACGGCGGCGCGGCACGGCGGCGCGGGAGCGCGGTAGCGGCGCGCGGTACGGGGGGCACGCCGGGCCGGGCGGTCGTACGGTGGAGGGAGTGCGGGGGCGGACGGAGGAGGTAGGTCATGCCCGGTTCACTCACCATCGGCCACCACGAGGCGGCCGTCGCCCTGGACCACACCGACGCCAAGCGGCTCGCCACCGTGCTGGAGGAACTCGCGTACCTGCTGGAGATCCCGGGGCCGAACCGGATCAACGACGCGCAGCTCGGCGCCCTCTGCGAGGGCCGGACTCCCGACCGGGCGGAACTGTCCCACTGGTCGCGGGCGCTCGCCGCGGAGCTGAAGGGCCGGCTGTAACGGCGGACGCACCGGACCGCGTACCCGGCCCGCCGTACGATGGCGCGCGGGGCGGGTGGTCCGCGCGCGTCCCCCGGGCGACGGGGTGGCCGGCGGCCGGTCCGGCGGGGCTGGGCGGGGGTTCGGACGTGGTGGAGCGGTACGGGGCGGGGCCGATGTCGTGGCTGACGGTGGAGACGCCGCTGCCGAGCGGCCCGCTGCACGTGGCGGTGACGCCGCAGGGGGTGGCGGCGATCGGCTACCTCGGGAACCCCGGCGAGCTGCCGCGCTGCGCCGACGACACGAAGATCGCCGCGGTCACCGACCGGGTCGGCGAGTACCTGGCGGGCCGGCGCCGTGAGCTGGACCTGCCGATCGACTGGAGCCTGAGCACCGGGCCGCACCGGGCCGTGCTGCAGACGCTGTTCCGCGAGGTGCCGTACGGGCGGACCATCACGTACGGCGAACTGGCCTCCCGGAGCGGGGTGTTCGGCGGTGTCGAGGAGCCCGGGCTGGCGGCCCGGACGGTCGGGCAGATGATGGCGGCCAACCCCGTCGCGATGCTGGTGCCCTGCCACCGGGTGGTGGCGGCGGACGGGATCGGCGGCTTCGGCGGTGGCCGGGTCGGGATCGACGTGAAGCGCTGGCTGCTCACCCTGGAGGGCGTGCTGGAGCCGACGCTGGACTGGAACGGGCCGCTCTGAAGGGGTGAGCGGCCCGCTCCGGAGCGGTCAGTGCACCAGCTGGACCTCGGGGTGCCCGGCCGGGGCGACGGACGGCAGGGCGGGCGGCGGGGCGAACGGCGACTGGCGCGGCAGCACCGGCTGGACGCCGGAGACCAGCGTGTACTCGACGCTCGCCGGATCCACGGTCCACTCGGTGTCCGGGCGTTCGCCGAGCGCCAGCTGCACCGCGTTCCAGGGCAGGTTGAGGCCGCAGAGGCCCAGCTGGTGCAGGCCGCCGGAGGGGCGGGTGTTGACGTCGATGACCACCGGTTCGCCGTGCAGGTGGCGGAACTGCACGTTGGAGAGGAACGCCATCCCGGTCGCCTCGACCAGGCGGCGGGCGGGTTCGAGGTACCGGGGCGCGGTGGTGAAGGTGCGGCGGCGCCGGTGCTTGCTGCGGCCCACGGCGGCCAGCAGGGTGCCGTCCAGGTCGGCGAGGCAGTCCACCGATATCTCGGGGCCGTCCAGGTAGGGCATGACCAGCAGGTCGGCCGGCTCGCCGGGGTTCTCCCGCGCGGCGTCGGTCAGCGCGGCGGCCACCTGGTCGACCTGGACGCGGCTGTCCCAGCCGGCCAGCCGGTGCAGGCCGAACGGTTCCCTGGTGAGCATCCGGAAGCCCTCGCCGCCGGCGCCGGAGGCGGGCTTCAGGCAGGCGGTGAGGCCGGCCGACTCGATCCGGTCGACGGCGGTGACCAGGTCCTCGGCGGTGCGGACCAGCCACCAGGGCGGGGTGGGGAGCCCGGCGTCGGCGATCGCCGCGTAGCCGTCCGCCTTGCTCTCGAAGGCCGCGATGGCCGCGGCGGGCGGGCAGGCGAGGGAGGTGCCGACCGCCTCGAACTCGTGGCGGTGCAGGGATATCGCCAGCTGGTGCAGGCGGGGCAGGAAGACGTCGACGGAGTGGCGGGCGCAGTAGTCGAGCGCGAAGGCGACGTAGGCGTCCGGGGTGAGGTCGGCGGGTTCCAGGCCGGCGTGGTCGGCCGCGGCGAGGACCGGGGAGTCGGGGTCGAGGTGGGTGGCGTGGATCCGGACCGGACGCGGTGCGGCGCGCAACTGTTCGATGAAGAACACGTTCTCGGCGTACGTGCGGTTGAGCCAGACAGTGACGGGGGCGCTCATCAGGCCTCCCAGGGCAGGGGTGAACGAGGGGAGGGCATCCGGTGCGGCCGCGCTCGTCAACTGGCCCCGTGACCCTTGAAGTGGCACCTTAGCGGCCCCTTGCGTCGGCGTGAACGCGGGGTGGGTCCGGCGTGCGCGGCCCGGGAGGCGAACCGGAGGGCCGCGTTCCGAAAGTCATTGGATCACTTGCTCGAATTAATATCGATCAGACATTCTATTCGTACTATTTTTTCGGTTATCCCGACCACTCGAAAGAGTGATTGCGGATGCCCTCCGAACGGCCCCACCATGAGGGGTGCAAGATGTCACCTCATCGGGCACGGGTATGCGAAGGGCTCCCACATGTCGACCGAAACCAACACCGGTATTCCCGCACCGGGCGGCGCACCGCAGACCCGGGAGCAGCAGAGCCTGGCCACGGTGGCGGCGCGGAACCTCGCGACCACCACCAAGTCCGCGCCGCAGATGCAGGGGATCAGCCCGCGTTGGCTGCTCAGGACGCTGCCGTGGGTCGAGGTCTCGGGCGGCACCTACCGGGTGAACCGGCGGCTGCGCCACACCGTCGGGCGCGGCCGGGTCGGCCTCGACCGGACCGGCCCCGTGGTGCGGGTCGTCCCGCCGACGCTGCGCGAGCTGCCCGTGCTGCGTGGTTTCGAGGACGACGCCGTGCTGGAGGAACTGGCCGGGCGCTTCGTCCAACGCGAGTTCTCCGCCGGTGAGGTCCTGGTCGCGGCGGGCGCGCCGATCGACGAGGTCTTCATCATCGCGTACGGCAAGCTCAACCGGATCGGAACGGGCAAATACGGCGAGGAGGCGGTGGTCGGCACCGTGGCCGACGGTGACCACCTGGGCGACGAGGTGCTCAAGCAGGAGGACGGCACCTGGGCGTACACGGTGCGGGCGGCGACGGCCGGCACCGTCCTCGCGCTCTCCTGGCCCGCCTTCCAGGAGCTCGCGGACCGCTCCGAGGCCCTCCAGCTGCAGGTCATGGAGTACCTCGCCGGGTTCCAGGCGCCGCAGAACAAGCACGGCGAGGCGGCCATCGGCCTCTCCGCCGGCCACCACGGCGAGTACGAGCTGCCCGGCGCCTTCGTGGACTACGAGCTCAGGCCGCGCGAGTACGAGCTCAGCGTCGCGCAGACCGTGCTCAAGGTGCACACCCGGGTCGCCGACCTCTACAACCAGCCGATGAACCAGACCGAGCACCAGCTCCGGCTGACCATCGAGGCGCTGCGCGAGCGCCAGGAGCACGAGCTGGTCAACAACCCGGAGTTCGGCCTGCTCAACAACGCCGACCACGAGCAGCGGATCCAGACCCACTCCGGCCCGCCCACCCCGGACGACATGGACGAGCTGCTGAGCCGCCGCCGCGGCACCAAGCTGTTCCTGGCCCACCCGCGGGCCATCGCCGCCTTCGGCCGCGAGTGCAACCGGCGCGGCCTCTACCCGGACACCGTCGAGGTCCAGGGCCGTCAGGTGTTCGGCTGGCGCGGCGTGCCGGTCTTCCCGTGCGACAAGATCCCGATCGTCGGCGGGAACACCAGCTCGATCCTCGCCATGCGCACCGGCGAGGACAACCAGGGCGTCGTGGGTCTGCACCAGACCGGAATTCCCGATGAATACGAGCCGGCCCTCTCGGTCCGATTCATGGGAATCAGTGAGAAGGCCATCATTTCCTATCTCGTGAGCGCCTACTACTCCGCCGCCATTCTGGTGCCGGACGCCGTCGGCGTCCTGGAGAACGTCGACCTCTCGCACCACCAGGGCTGACCGGGGCCGACGAACCGCGTCGCCCGGCCGGGGAACCCGTGTCCGGCCGGGCGACGCCGTCCGCTGCACCGGCCCGTCGCACCACCAAGGGGGAGGACCCATGGGAATGTTCACGCTGGAGCGCGACCACCGGGAGGGGCACGAGGCCGAGGACGTCCTCGCCCGTGCCCGCGGCCTGGTCGATCCGGTCCTGCGCGCCGCCGTCGACTCGCTGCCCGGCACCATGCGCCGGGTCGCGGGCTACCACTTCGGCTGGTGGGAGGCGGACGGTTCGCCGGCCGCCGCACCCTCCGGGAAGGCCATCCGGCCGGCCCTGGTGCTGGCCGCCACCCAGGCCCTCGGCGGCAGTCCGGCCTCGGCCACCGCCGCCGCGGCGGCCGTCGAGCTGGTGCACAACTTCACGCTGCTGCACGACGACATCATCGACCGGGACGAGACCAGGCGGCACCGCCCCACCGCGTGGCGGGTGTTCGGCACCACCGAGGCGATCCTCGCCGGCGACGCCATGCACGCGCTGGCGCTGCGCCTGCTCGCCGAGGACGGCCACCCGGCCGCGACCGACGCCGTCCGCCGGCTGGCCGACTGCGTGGTGGAGCTCTGCGAGGGGCAGCAGATCGACTGCGCCTTCGAGCAGCGCAGTGACGTTTCGCTGGCCGAGTGCCTGGCGATGGCCGAGGCCAAGACCGGTGCGCTGCTCGGCGCGGCCTGCGCGATGGGGGCCCGGTACGCGGGCGGCTCGGAGACGGCCGCCCGGGCGATGGACGGCTTCGGCCGGGAGATCGGCCTGGCGTTCCAGCTGATCGACGACCTGATCGGCATCTGGGGCGACCCGTCGGTCACCGGGAAGCCGGTCGGCGCGGACCTCGTCGCCCGGAAGAAGTCGCTGCCGGTGGTGGCGGCGCTGAGCTCGGGGACACCCGACGGTGCCCGACTGGCCGAGCTGTACGGGCTGGAGCGGACGCTGACCGCCGAGGAACTGGCGAGCTGCGCGGCTGCCGTCGAGGGTGCCGGAGGGCGGGCCTGGGCCCAGGGCGAGTCCTGCGAGCGGATGGCCGCGGCGCTGGCGCAGCTCATGGCGACCGCGTGCACGGGTGTGCCAAGCCTACGGGCGAGGTTGTCGACGATCGCGATGCCGTCGGCGTCCAGGTCGCACCAGGCGGCGATGG
>NZ_JBEXNT010000178.1:0-15342 GCF_040611255.1 Kitasatospora sp. NPDC002965
ACCGGCGAAGAAATCCAGCAGGCCCGCAACGACTGGGAAACCGGCACCCGCTTCGGCGAAGTCCACGGCTACGACGGCCCCCGCCTCCACGCCCCCGAACTCCCGGCCCTACCCCTCAAGCCCCGCGGTCGGGTGCGCTGACCTGGGGAGATGCTTCGAGGAAAGCATATGTGCCCTGTCGCTACCGACTGGACTTTTCGGGCATCGCAAGGTCATTGGCAGAGCGAGTTCCGTCTCCCGCACCTGCCCCCTCGGGGGGCAGGTGCGGGGCCGTTGATTCTCAGGTCTACGCGCGATTTGCAAGGTCTGCTCGTACCGATGCTGACCTTCTGCTGATGTTTCTGACTGATCGTCGGTGACGGATTGGCCTGGAAATCGGCGGGCTCGGCCCCGAGTATCCGGCCGACGGCGAACGCCGCAGCGGCGTTGAGCGCGTTGTGCCGCCCCGGAACCGCCAGGGTGAAATGCCAGTTTGGTGCTGAGAAGCCAGAACCAGCCCCGAGAGTGAGCCGACGCGGCGCGAGCAGCGTTGTTCTCGGGCGATGCGGATCAGCAGCATGACGGCGTGAACGCCCGCCGGTTGTCCATGCCGCCTTCGGCCTGGTCGACGGCCTCGATCTCCACGTCGAGGGCGTCGACGCCGTCGACGGCACTCCAGCTTTTGTCCGTGGCCGGACTCAGCTTTCCCGGCCGCGTGTCTATACGCAACGGTGCGCATCGTCCGTTCGCTTGATCGCTCAGGCCACGACCTACCACTGACAGGCGCTACGGGTGCGACTGCTGAGATTTGTCCAGGCATATCCACCGACCGGCCCCTGAGTTCCAGGAGGTCACACGAGGTGAGGCCGCCCTCCACCGTGGTGGAGGGCGGCCCTGTGGGCTCATCGGCCGTGGCCCGCATCGATACTCGCCCCCAACCCGTGCCGCCGCTCGGAGTGTCGGAGGCCATCCTCATCACCGTCCGCTCTGCCATGGGCGAACTGGAGGGAGTGCCCCAGCTGTGCGAGGTGCTGAAGGAGGGCAACGGCGTGCTGTCGTACAGGAGCCCGAAGAGGGAGAACGGCGTTGGAGCCGAGCATAGGCCGCCGCGACATGGCGGCGCTGGGGCGCAAGGTCCGCAGCGCAGGGCGGCCGTGGACGATGGGCGCCGCCGAGCCCGGCGACCGCCCCGACCCGGCCGCAGACTGAAGTGTGGCCGGTCTCGTCGAAGTTCGACGGTCTGGCCGGGGTGGCACTTCAGCGTGCGGTGACCCAGTACGCTGCGAGCGGGCGGTTCCCGTGCGGTGCGGCGACGGCCCGCAGGACGTCGCTCTGGCTGAGGACGAGTTGCCGTACCGGTTCGGAAAGCGCGGCCAATCGTTCTCCTCCGGTGGTCAGGTCGAGACAGGCGGTGATCTCCCAGTCCGCGTCCTGGAGTGCGTCGGTGCGGACCGGCCCGTCGCCGTCCGTTGTCCAGCCCGTCTCGGGCAGGAGCCGCAGCAGCGCCTCGCGGGAGAAGGACGTGCGGATGTTGCCCTCGCCGTGTGAGCCCGCGGCCTCGATCTGGCCCTGGATCAGTACGGCGAGCAGGTGCGCCAGCTGGTCGCCGCGGGTGGGCGTCAGGTCCCACTCGGTGAACCACAGCCGGCGCGCCCAGGGCCGCACCCGGGCCAGCGTGTCGCGCAGCTGCCCGAGCGAGGCGAAGTACCAGGAGCAGTGGGCGAGCACGACGTGGTCGAAGGCGTCGGAGGGGAAGTCGACGGACAGGTCGCGGACGTCCGTGCTGAAGCGGAAGTCGATGCGCGGCCCGAGCGGGCTCGCCGCGAGCCGGGCCGCCGATTCCCCGAGCGTGACCGGCGCCCCGTAGGTCGGATCGGCGACATCGACGGCCACCACGCGTCCCTGGGGACCGACGGCTTCCGCGAGGACGGCGGTCATGTCGCCCTGCCCGCACCCCAGTTCGAGGACGGTGGATCCGGGCTCGATGTCCCAGCTCTCCACGAGTGAAGCGCGGTGGCGTGTCTGTACCAGCTGAGCATCCGGGCTGTGGTCGGCTGCGGCCATGGTCTTCACGAGCAACGGAATCCTGGCATGGAGATCGAAGTGCTTCACACAATCCTCAGTGGCTGTTCGGCGAACCGGTGAGGACGAGGGTACGAGACGCCCCTTGGCGGCGCCTGCGATTTCTCGGTCGAGCCGGGCGTTCAGTTCGCCGGCCGCGCGGGGCCCGGCGGCGAGCGGGCCGAGGACCGGATGCAGGTAGGAAGGGGAGGCCGGGACGGGGTACTCGGCGGTGAGGACTTCGGCGACGGCCTGGGCGGCGTCCGTGAGTCAACCGGCGCGAGAGGAGCGGTTGGGCGTGGCGTCGGTGCTCATCATCGGGCCCTACGGGACGAGCCGGCGGCGGCGAGGCGGCCGAAACCCGGCACACAGCCCTGCCGGGGGCGGAACTGGCCGCCTCCGTGGTGGCCCGCCTCGCGAAGGGGGTGACGGCCCTCGATGAGGAGATCGCGGGGATCGCGGAGGTCGACGCCTCCTGCCGCCGCGGGCGGGATGGATGCGGACGGCGGTCTTCGAACCTCGTTTCCTACTGGTTGAGCTCGTAGAGGTTGAGGCCGCCGACGATGTCCCCTCCGTCCACCCAGAAGGCGCCCCAGTTGCCGTACCTGTCGTACGCGTAGATCTCCGGGGCGAACCACTCCCTCCACGTGTCCAGCGGCCCGTTCGGAAGGTGCCATCCGTTGCCGCCGGTGGTGGAGTGCACCCAGGTGAAGCACAGGTACTGATCGGGGTTGTCCCGGTTGTAGATCTTCGCGTAGTCCCACCACTTGTTGCCGTCGGGGAAGTTGACGACCTGGGCTTCGCTGCGCCCGTCGCTGTCGAAGTAGTACGCGGAACCGTGCGGCTCGTGGTACCAGACGTAGCCGCCGTAGAAGTTCTTGTGGTGGTTGTCGGGGGTGATGTTGCAGGCGAAGAACCCGTCGTAGCCGGATCCGCTGAAGTAGTTGCTCACCGAGAAGGTGACGAAGTAGTTGTCCGGGGATCGCAGGGACAGGTAGTAGTTCCAGGCGTTCGTCGTCACGTACTTCGTGTCTTCGCCGTACTTGGTCGACGTTCGCGAGTAGTCCCAGGCGACGTCCGCCAGCGTGTACGTCACGGCCTTCCGCGGATTGAGCCTGACCTTCGCCTGGTGCGTTCCGTTCAAGGAGCTCTTGATGATGTGGTCGCTGTCGGTCTTGACCTGGACGCCGATCGACTTCGGGCTCACTCCGGGGGCGCAGTACACGTAGAACGTGACCAGCTGGGTTCCGTCGTCGTCGAACGAGGCTTCGGCGCGCTCACCGGACAGGCCGGGGGTGGCGGTGAAGGCGTTGGTGGTGTCCGTGTAGCACCAGCCCGAGGTGCCGTTCCAGTCGAGTGTCGACTCGGTGACGTAGTCGATCAGCCACAGGCGGTCGAGCAGGTGGGCGGAGTCGACCTCGACGGGATCCCCGTCGCCGTCGGTCGGCGCGATACTGATCATCACGCCGATCCTGTTCCGCCCGTTCGCGTAGATGTCGCACGTCTCGTCTCCGCTCACGAGGATGATCGAGAGCTTCGACACGCTGGTCCATGTCGACATGCGTGGTCTCCTTCGTTCGTCCGAGATGGTGCGGCGGCGTGCGGCAGGGTGTCAGAGCGCCGTGTGGAATTCGGCGAAACGTGGCGAGTACGAGTAGCCGGCGTCCAGGCCGAGGAACTCCCGGACGGCGTCGTCGTTGCGGCTGCAGCAGAAGCCCACGATGATTTCGTGACTGGAGTCGCCCCGCAGGATCTCCCCGATCCGGTCGAACGACAGGCGGGGCGTGTTGTGCACGTACACGTTCGGAGACCAGAGGCTCTCCTGCCCCGTGGCCGCGTGCGGCCTGCCGCCGACGTCCTGGTGGTAGAACTCCGCTTTCACTTCCGCGCCGGTGCGCTCCCCGAGCTCGGCGCCGTGTGTTCCGCTGAGAATGTCGACCTTTTTGCCGCGCGCCGCCGCGTTCAGGGCAGCCCTCCTGACCATGACTCCGTCGACCTCGCCTTCGCTGACCCAGACCCTCGCACCGTTGCGGTTCTCGATGACGAACATGTCCCAGGGGGTCTTGTCCGGTAGGACGACCGGCAGGCCGTGGAGCTCGGGATCGGTCTTCGCGAGCTTCAGACCGAGCGTGGCCTTCCTCTTCGCCGGCCCTCCGAAGCCGCGTGCGGCCTCCTCGGCGAAGCCCGGGGCGCGCTCGGCCCCGAGGCGGGCCAGGCGCGCGCCGCCTTCGGCCAGCCCGGCCGCCCCGGTGCCGAGCGAGACCCAGCCGAGGACGGCCGAGGCCTTGGGGGAGGCGGTTTCGAGGGCACCGCTCGCGATGGCGGTGACGTCGGAGGCGACGCCGAGCGTGCCGACGACCAGGGTGGTGGCGGAGGCGGCGCTGATCGCGGCCATCACCCCGCCGGCGGCGACGATGGCCATGCCGCCGGTGACGGCGGCCAGGGCGAGGTCCGCGATGCCCAGGCCGATGCCGAGCCAGGCCTGCCAGCTCAGATGGCCCGACGGGTCGACCCGGTTGACGGGGTCGCCCGCGCAGTACGCGTAGGGATTGACGCCGCCCGCACCGAAGGGGCTCAGGGTGTCGGGGGTGGTGAACCGCAGGAGGACGGGATCGTAGGCGCGGGCCCCGTTGCCGAGGTGGTACCAGCCGGTCATCGGGTCGCTCCGCTGGCCGGTGAAGCCCAGCAGGCTGTCGGCGCCGCCGACCGGCCGTTCGCCGTAAGGGGTGCGGGCGTACGGTTCCTGGCCCTCGGCGCCGGCCGCCAGGTGGACGGTACCGGCGCCGTCCGTCGTGAGCAGCCGGGTGCGTCCGTCGCGGGACTGGGCCACGTAGGCGCCGTTGCCGAGCTGCAGGAGGCGGCCTGGCCGGCCGTCCTCGGTGACGGCGGCGAGGGATTCGCCTCGGTAGTGGAGGACGGTGGTGTGGCCGTCGGTCCGCTGGGTGAGCAGCCGGTTGAGCGGGTCGTAGCCGTACTCGTTCGCCGGGCCCGTCGAGCGCAGGCGGCCGAGCGGGTCGTAGGCGAGCGTGCGCCCGGCCCGGTCCGTGATCAGGCGCCCGGCCGCGTCGTAGGCCAGGGTGATCCGGGGCGGGTGGGTGCCGCCGGTGTGGGTGATGCCGGTGAGCTGGCACGGGTCGGACGGGTTCTCGTACAGGTAGGTCGCGGTGTCGGAGCCGTCGGAGCCGTCGGAGCCGTCGGCGTACTGCGACCGGCACCGGGTGACGTTGCCGAAGGCGTCGTGGTCGAAGCTCTGCGCGGTGATCCCGTTGCCCTGGGCGTCGGTCGGAGGCGTCGGTCCGGCGCAGGTGTAGGCGGTGAGCCGGTTGCGGCCGTCGTAGGCGAAGGTCTCGTCGCGCAGCAGCGTGGTGCCGGAGGTGGACGTCCTGCGGGCGAGGAGGTCGTTGTCCAGCCACTGCTGGGTGAGCGACCAGGTGCGGCCCCGGCTGTCCCGGGTCGAGCGCGTCACCTCGCGGCCGAAGTCGTCCAGCGTGAGCGTGGTGGTCAGGGTGTACCCGGACTGCGGGTCCCTGACGGTCCACGAGGTCGGGCGGCCGTCGGAGCCGTAGCTCACCGACACGCCCATCGCCGGGTCGGTGATGGCGGTGATCCGGCCGAAGGTGTCCCGCAGGGTCTGCCGGTCGGTGCCGTCCACTCCGGTGTAGCCGGTTTCCAGGCCGCCGGGCGTGAAGGTCCATCGCGCGGTGACGCCGGGGCCGCCGGATCGGGTGGTGGTCTCGGTGCGGGGCAGGCCGGCGGGGGTGTAGTCGCGCGTCACCGTGACGTCGGCCTCCTGCGCGCTCGTCAGGAAGCCGGAGACGGGGTCGTGCCCGAGGCTCTGGGTGAGGGAGTCGGCCTGGACCCGGGAGACGGCGTTGCCGAGTTGGGGGACGAAGGCGTAGCTGATCTGCCGCCGGTCGGGGGTGGTGACCTGGGTGGGGAGGGGGTCGCTGTCGTGGGCGTACCGGTAGGACCAGGTGCGCCCGCCGGAGCTGGTGCCGGTCAGTCGTCCCAGGCCGTCGAAGGTCTGCGCGCCGTAGGGGATTCCGGCCACGGTGAGCGTCGTGGCGAGGCCGCCGGAGGAGAACGGTGCGTAGGCGCGGGTGACGGCCGTGCCGTCGGGCAGGGTGGTGCGGGTGAGCCGGCCGCGCATGTCGTAGTCGTACTGCGTGGTGTTCCCCAGCTCGTCGGTCTCGCGGCGCAGCCGGCCCCGGCCGTCGTGCTCCAGTGTGCGCCGTCCGGAGGGGGCGCCCTTGAGGTCGAACCGCTCCGTCGCCACCGGCTCGCCCCGCGTGTCGAAGGTGGTCACCCCCGTTCCGGACACCGGGCTTCCGCCGCCCAGTTGCTGGACCGTGGCCGTCAGCGAGACCGGGTCGATCCGGGTGAGCCGGCCGGTGCCGTCGTCGCAGGCGATTGCCGACAGCCGGCCCCAGTCGTCGTAGGACAGGGTCCGGGTCAGCTCGGCCGCTCTGCCGCCGCCGTGGGGCAGGTGGTCCGTCACCGACTCCGATGCCGCGCGGCCCAGTTCGTCGTAGCTCACGCGCTGGACGACCTGCCAGGTGCCGTCGCCGCCGGTGTGCCGGCGCTCGCCGACGACCGGCCGCCCGGCGCCGTCGAAGCTGACGCGCCGCTGGTTGCCCAGCGGGTCCGTGGATGTCGTGACGAACGGGGCGGAGGTCCCCACCTCGTAGGTGTGGGTCTCGGTCGCCTCGTACGGGGTGCCCGGGTGGGTGGTGCGGGCCAGCGTACGGCCCAGGCCGTCGTAGCTCGTGGTCACGGTGTTGCCCTGCGGATCGGTGGCCGACCACAGGCGCCCGGTGAACCGCGAGCGTCGCTGCGAGCGCATCGTCGTCAACCGGTCGTGGGTCGTCAGACGGTGCGTCTGGACCAGCGCCTCACCGTCCGTCCGGAAGGTGAAGGCGTGGGACGCGGTGTAGGAGTCGCCGCCCTCGCCGTCCGGGAACTCGACCTCGGCCAGCGCGGTGATGCGGCCGAACTCCGCGTCCGAGGTGCCGTAGGCGAGGTCCTCCCTCCGCAGGAGCCGGCCGTCGGCGTAGTGCCGTTCCGAGGACTTCACCACCGCGGTGGGCACCCGCGCGTCCGGTGTCGCGTACGAGGTGTAGGAGTAGGACGTCCTGACGGCGGGTGCGTCGAACCCGGTGCCCGGCGGCGTGTGCGTGACGGCCCTGAGCCACCGGGTGAATCCGTGGGGATCGGGCGGGCAGTCCGATCCGCTGCCGCCCGTGGGGTAGAACTCCCAGTCGGTCCGGGTCCCGTCGGGATCGGTGCGGCTGCGCGGGTTGCCGGCGTCGTCGAAGTCGGTCTGTGTGACCTCGTCGCGTGATCGGCCGTCCGGGTCGGTCCAGGTGACGGTGCGGGTCTTCGGGAGCTGGAAGCGGTCGTCCTGCTGCTCGAACCGCCGGCCGACGACCGCGTGGTAGTCGGTGCGAACCTGCCGGGAACAGCCGTTGCGGCTCGTCGTCTCGTCCGTCTGCAGGTGGTAGGTGTTGAAGGTGCGGGTGGTCCTCGCGGTGCGGCCCCCGGTGGTGACCGACTCGGTGGAACCGTAGGTGTAGCCGGTCAGGACCCCGTAGAGACTGTCGAGGTCGGAATTCCAGGCAGCGCCGGATCGGCCGCCGAGGAAGTTGTTGTCGGTGTAGCTGTAGTCCACCTCGGTCTGCGGCTGGTCGCCGCCCGGTCTGCGGACGAACCGCGTCACATAGGGCAGGGCCGGTAGTCCGGCGGAGTCCGGGAACCGGTGACCCGTCCCGCCCTGGGAGTAGGAGACGGTCTCGGACATTCCGCCGGGCATGCCGACCCGGGTGATCCAGGAACCCCACGCCCCCTGCCGGCCCACCGGTTCGGAGGTGAAGCTCCAGACCAGCGGCGCGTCCGCGCCGAGCCCGAAGTGGTGCACGCTCGACAACAGGCCGTCCTGGAAGCGCAGTTCCACGCGGTACCCCTCGGAGTGCCCCGGCAGCACCGTCAGGGTGGCCTTGGCGCTTCCGGTGTAGTCCACGGTCAGCAGGGTGTCGTTCTCGTCGTTCACCGCCTTGAGACGCGGCACCGAGCCGTGGCCGAAGTCCCAGGTCAGGCCGAGGGCGTGCCCGGCGGGCGTCAGCAGCGTGGTGGGCACCTTGAGGCCGAACGCGTTCCGCGGCCCGGTGAGGATCTCCACGTCGCCGGACTTGTGCACCAGGCGGTACGCGTCCCGGTCCTTGGTGACGCGCACCGTGTCCAGCTTCTTCTGCCTCAGGACGACCGTGCTGTCGGTCTCCTGGACCTTGTACTGCTCTCCGGAGGCCAGGACCAGCAGCCGGTTGTCCCGGTCGTAGGCGGTCAACCCCAGCGAGACGCCCCGCCCCAGGCCCGCATCGGTGCCGTTGAGCGGTGAGTAGCCCAGTACCAGCGGCAGCGACGGCCCGAGATTGCGGTTGCCGACCAGATTCCCCAACGAGATCCGCACGTTGAACAATCCGGTCCGGGGATCCACACCCCCCGCGACCGCACTCCCGAAGTTTCCGGCCTGTGAGTAGAACGACGGCGGTGAACTCATGAAGAACACTTCCGGCAGAGGCGGACAAGGCGGACAAGGCGGAACGGGAGGAGGGCAGGGAGCGCAGGGCGGAACGGGCGGACAGGGCCCTGGCGCCGGCCCCCTCAACCTCTCACCAGACTGACGGCTCCGATGCTCGCGTGTGGTGCGGACACGCAGAATGGCTGATTCCCTTACAGGGCAACAGACTTGAGGGGAGCAAGGGGCCATCGGGGCCCGCGGGCAGGGCGATGGGGCGGACCGGACCGGACCGGACCGGACCCGTACCCGGACCCGGGTCAGGTCTGCGAGGCTGCCTCCGGGCCCGGTCCGGGCGTGAACCGTACTCGCGCGACGGCGTCGTGGAGGGCCTGTGGGTCGTCCGCGTGCAGCCTGATCACCGTCACGAGGCGGGGTGCGCCGAGGAAGGTCGGTGCGTCGACCGGTTCGGTGAGTTCGAGTGTGACGGAGGTCTGCGAGGCGATGGGGAGGTTGAGTTCGCCGTCCTTCTTCTCGTGGGTGAAGCGGGTGTCGCGGCGGACGGATGCGATCCGGTCGAGGGGGAGGCGGATGTCGACGCCGGCGGCCTGCCGGATCCGCAGGGTGCGGCCGGCGAGGACGTGCGGCCGGGTGCGGGAGGCGGCGTGCAGCCCGAGGACGAACAGCACGGTGTAGACGTCGACCACCAGGAGGACGGCGTGGAGGACGGGTAGGCCGGCGAGGAGGAGGGACAGGGCGCCGGTCTCGACCACACAGGCGAAGGTGAGGGCGTACATGGTCGTGGCCTGGTCCCGGCCGTGGGTGAAGACCGCGTCGGCTCCGTCGGTGCCGTGCGGTCGGCGGGTGACCCACCGGACCAGGCTCTCCATGACACGTCGCTCGTGTGCGAGGACGCGCAGCACGGGTACCGGAACGAGTCGTGGGCGCTTCGGTGGCGCGGTGCCGGCGGGCTGCGGCCGGGGCGCCGGCGGCGTGGAGGTCATGCGGACTCTCCCTGTCGTCGCTTGAGGAGTCCGAGCGCGCGGCGCACGGCCGCGGCCTGGGCCGGGGCCAGGTCCTCGTAGAGGGCCCCGGCCGGGCCCCACGCGTCTGCGCCGGGGACGTGCTCCGCCAGACTGTCGGGCAGAAGAGCCGCCAACGCTTCGGCCGCCCGTGCCACCTGCGGACTGTCCGGCGCCTGGCCGACGAGGTCGTCCAGCAGGCCGTAGACCTGTCCCGCGTGCTCGGACATCTCCTGCAGCGCCGCCATCAGCGACACCCGCCGTTCCTCCGGGGTCGCGGCGTCGAGAAACGCCAGGTGCTCGCGGTCCTTCGCGGCCACGGGCGAGTCATCGGCGCCGCCGAGCGAGGCCAGCAGACCGGCGAGCTCCGGCGAGACCGGTCCCCCGGGGAGCAGGGACCCCTCCTGCGCCTGCACCAGCAGCGCGGCCAGCCGCGACCGTCGCTCCCGCAGGAGGGCCTCCTGCCGTGCCAGGTCGGCGTCCAGCTCCTCCAGGACCTCTCTCAGGTCATGGCCTTCGGCGTCCGCCAGGACGTCCCTGACCTCGTCGAGTCCGACTCCGAGCTCGGTCAGCCGACGGATCCGGGCGAGCAGGACGGCGTCCCGTATGCCGTACTCGCGGTACCCGTTGCTGCGTCTCAGGGGTTCGGGCAGCAGCCCCAGATGGTGGTAGTGCCGTACGGCCCGCGGGGTGACCCCGACCAGCGCCGCGACTTCGCCGATTCTCATGAACCCAGTGAAGACCATGACGTCGCGGCAAGGTCAAGGACAGGCACACCTGCCCCCGACCCGGCCGCGCCGGTCCGTCGGCGAACTCTTCCGTTCGCCCCGACGATTCCGGCCTCTGGTCCGACGAGCCGCTCAGGAGAAGGTCCGGCCCGGAGAATCACATGATCGACCGGACGGATTCTCAGGCCCTCTCGTGCCGCCTCAGCCATTCCGAGATCGCCCGGTTCGTCTCTACCGGCTTCTCCTGCTGGATCCAGTGGCCGCAGTCCAGGCTGACCACGTCCACCTGGGGCACGAACGCGGCCAGGTTCTCGGACCTGCGCACCGCGTCCCGGTCGCCGTAGATCATGAGCGTGGGCTGCCGGACGATCGGGTCCACGTCCGCCAGCAAGCGCCAGTTGCGGTCGAGGTTCCGGTACCAGTTCACACTGCCCGTGAACCCCGCCGATTCGAAGGCGGAGACGAAGACAGCCAGTTCGCCGTCGCTCATCACGGGCTCACCGAGCGGCTTCTCCGCCCTGGCGAGATCGATCAGTGCCATACCCGGCCGAGGCTCCCTGGGGGGCTCGTTCTTCCGGTAGATGTTGCGAAGGAACCGGAAGGTGTTCTCTTCGAACACGGCGTCCGCGACGCCCGGCTGCCGATTGAAGTGGACGAAATAGAAGTCGCCGCCGAGTACCTCCTCCATGGACTCGATCCAGGGCCTTTCTCCGCGCTCCTGGTAGGGCAGGCTCAGGTTGATCACCTTGTTGACACGGTCCGGATGCAGCAGGGCCAGTCCCCAGACGACCATGGCACCCCAGTCATGACCGACAAAGGTGGCGTCCTCGTACCCGTAGTGATCGAGAAGTCCGACGAGATCACCCGACAGGTGTGCAATGTCGTAGTCCGTGACTTCGGCCGGGCGGGACGAATTGCCGTAACCCCGCTGGTTCGGGACGATGACATGGTATCCCTCTGCGACGAGGGCGGGCACCTGGTGACGCCAGGAAAAGGCGTGCTCCGGCCAGCCGTGGCAGAGCACGACGGGCTTTCCGGCATTCTGTCGACCTGCTTCGAAAACTTCGAGCTCCACGCCGTTGACCGGAACAACGGTGGGCTCGGGGAAATCGGCTGGATTGAACACTGAATTTCTTCCTCATCTTTTCGGGATTCGGGACGATCAGGCGGCGAAGGTTCCCGACGACGGCGCCGGTGCAGCCCCGGCAGGCCGGGGACCGACACGGTCGCGGGTGGTGCGACTCGCCCGTGAGGCCATGTCGCCATCCTGCCGACGAACCCGGTCACCCCATGACCGGTTTTGTGTGGAAGTGTTGCCGGCGTGCGAACCGACCGGCTGGTGGCCGTCCTCCTCCTGCTGCAACGGCGCGAGCAGGTGACGGCGGCGGAGGTCGCCCGAGAGCTGGAGGTGTCCGAGCGCACCGCCCGCCGCGACCTCGACGCCCTGGCCACGGCCGGGGTGCCCGTGTACTCCGTGCAGGGCCGGGGCGGCGGCTGGCGCCTCGTGGGCGGCGCCCGCACCGACCTGTCCGGGTTGACCGCGGGTGAGGCCCGTGCGCTGTTCCTGGTCGCGGGCCAGGCCTCGGCCGCGACGCCGGCCGTGAGAGCGGCTCTGCGCAAGCTCGTCCACGCCCTGCCGGAGCCCTTCCGGGTGCAGGCCGAGGCCGCGGCGTCGTCGCTGGTCATGGACCCGCAACGATGGGGGTCGAGCCCGGTCGAGCACCGGCCGGCCCGCTTCCTCGACGAGCTCCAGGACGCGGTGATCCGAGGCGTCCAGGTGCGGCTCGGCTACGTCGACGGCAAGGGCGCCGAAACCGCGAGGACCGTCCACCCGCTGGGCATCGTGGCCAAAGGTCCGTCGTGGTACCTCGTCGCCGACACCGGGGCCGGCCGGCGGACCTTCCGGATCGACCGCGTGTCCTCCGTCGACCCGACCGGCGATCCCGCGCGGCGACCCGCGGACTTCGACCTCGCCGCGAGCTGGCGCGAGATCGCCGACGAGGTCGACCGCAGGCGGACGCCCCTGGAGATCCAGGCGGTGTGCGCGCCCGACGGGATGGGCCTGCTCCGAATGATGCTCGGCCCTCGGCTCGTCGTGGGAGGTTCCACGACCGCCGGCCGCGTCGAGGTCGTGATCCGCGGCTACAACGAGTACGCGCTCGCCGGCGAGCTCGCCGGACTGGTCGAATGGCTCGACGTGACCGGCCCTCCGGGTGTGCGGGACCGCCTGGCCTCGATCGGCAGCGCGCTCGTCGAGCGGTACGGCTGAGACCCTGATGCGGCGCCGGCCGGCGGGCGGTACCGACTCGTACGGCTCGGACAGAATCCCGGCCTACCCGCCCCGGCCTTCTGCGGCAGGCTTCAGGTGCCCATGATCCTCGCGAAGGTCGCCGGATCGGCGTCGAATCCGTGGACCCCGGGCCGGAATCCCCAGACCCCTGAGCTGTTCCGGACGAACTCCGCGACCCTCGCCGCCGTGGCCTCACCGGTGCCGGAGAAGTCCACGACCGCGAACTCGTCGCGCCCGTTCCGGATCTTCAGCACGGGGTTCGCTATGTCCCCGAACGTCAGCCGGCCGGCGTTCTGCTGGATGGCGACGCCCACGACAACCCGGCGGTAGCGGTCCGCCAGACGGTCGAGCTCCAGGACCAGGCGCTCGTCGACGCCGAGGCCCTTGCCGTCGCGGCTGTCCCTGGTGAGTGTGATGGTGCCGTCGGGAGCGCGGCTGTCGAAGTGGACCAGGTAGGAGGGGGCGACGGACGGGGCGTCGGCGGTGTACGTCGCGGCGACGAGGTCCAGATCGTGACGTGCCGCGCCGGCTGGGCTCGGATCCCACAACAGGCCTACTTCGATCCGCTCCAGACCCTTGTTGAGACTGCTCACCGGACTCTCCCTTCGTCGTCACACCGACCCACGGCGCCATGGAGTACCCACCCGATGGTGGGCAACGACAGTGTACTGACATGTGATTGACAGGAAGTGAGCTTCGCGCGGGCGAACCTCGGGCCCGGCTGACCGTCCGACCCGCGCGGACCCGGCCCAGGGGCAGGGCCTCCGCGTGGTCGGGCGGCGAGGCGGAGGCCGAGGAGCCGGGCGGCGCGGCCGACGGAGCCGGGCACGAGGTGGCGGTAGATCTCGAAGGCAGCTCCGGCCCGGACCACCGCGGTGCCGGTCGCCGCCCACGGGCCGAATCCGACCGCGGGTCCGGCGTTGCGGTCGCGGGCGGCGCGCAGCCACTCCACGGATCCCGCGGCGGCCCGGCGGCCCGGCGGCCCGGGGGCCCGGGGGAGCAGGGAGCGCCCGGCGGATCACCCGCCGCGGCGACGGCCCGCAGGTGCGGGTCCGCCGTTCCGGATGCGGCGGGCCGAGTTTGGCGGTGCCATGGAGAGACGCTGTCGGGCGCCTGATCCTTCCGCCGTGAAAAGAGGCCAGCTCCCGTGACCGAGGATCCCGCCGCCGGCGAACACGCCCGTCCTGCCCGGTCGGGCGCCGGCTCACGCATGCTGGCACCACTCGCGCTGGCGCAGTTCATCTGCAGCTTCGCGGGCTCCAACATGAACGTGATGATCAACGACATCAGCCACGACCTGGACACCACCGTGCAGGGTGTGCAGGTCGCGATCACCGTGTTCCTGCTCGTCATGGCCGCGTTGATGATCCCGGGCGGCAAGGCGACCGACCGGTTCGGCCGCAAGCGCTGCTTCCTCGCGGGCCTCACGGTCTACGGCGTAGGCGCGCTCCTCAGCGCGGTAGCCCCCGGACTCGGCGTGCTGATCCTCGGCAACTCGCTCCTCGAAGGCGTCGGCACCGCCCTGCTCATTCCCCCCGTCTACATCCTCACCACGCTGCTGTACCCCGACCTGACCTCCCGTGCCCGCGCGTTCGGGGTCATCATGGCGGCCGGCGGCGTCGGTGCGGCCGCGGGCCCGCTGATCGGCGGCCTGATCACCTCCGCGATCAGCTGGCGCGCCGCGTTCGTCTTCCAGGCCCTGGTGGTCGCGGTGATCATCGCACTGAGCCGAAACATCGCCGACCCGCTCCCCGCCGACCCCGATCGCCACTTCGACGTGCGCGGCGCCGTCCTGTCCGCGGGCGGGCTGGTCCTGATCGTCACGGGCATCCTCGCCGCCGACGACAACCTGTGGCTGACGCTCGGCCTGATCACCGCCGGCGCCCTCGTCTTGGGCTGGTTCCTGCACTGGATCCGCGGCGAGGAGCGCGCCGGGGTGGAACCACTGCTGTCCACCAGCCTCTTCCGCAACCGCACGGCCAACCTCGGCCTGGTCACCCAGAACGCCCAGTGGCTGCTCCTCATGGGTACCTCGTTCACCGTCGCCACCTACCTGCAGGTCGTCCGCGGCTACGACGCCATCGAGACCGGCGTCATCTTCACCGCCGCCACCCTCGGCGTGCTCGCCTCCTCCCTCGCCGCGGAACGCCTCGCCAGGCGCTTCCCCCAACGGACCCTGATCATCAGCGGGTTCGCCCTCGCCGTGTTCGGCATCGCCCTCCTGCTGGCCCTGGTCGCCGGCCGACCCGGCGCCTGGGCGTTCGCCCCCGGGCTGCTGCTGATCGGTCTCGGCCTCGGCGTCATGCTCACCCCCTCCGTGAACATGGTCCAGTCCGCCTTCCCCGAGGACCAGCAGGGCGAGATCTCCGGCCTGTCCCGGAGCATCTCCAACCTCGGCTCCTCCTTCGGCACCGCCGTCGCAGGCACCATCCTCGTCGCCAACCTCACCCAGAACGCCTACGCCGCCGCCATGGCCACGCTCGCCCTCGCCGCCCTCATCGGCCTCGCCGCAGCCGTCCGGCTCCCTCGCACCGCCCCCACCGCACCGACCCGGGCCGGGGCCAGGCCCCGACCGTGACTCCGGCCGGCTGCTGACCCCGGCCGGCTGCTGGTCCCGGCCCCGCGGACCGTCCGGCAGCACGGGGCCGGGGGGCGCCCGCGGCGGGGCGGGCGGGCCCGGCGGGCGGCCGGGGCGGGGGGGCGGTGGGGGGGGGGGGGCGGGCGCGGGGGGGGGGCCCGGGGGCGCGCCGG
>NZ_JBEXNT010000179.1:0-14855 GCF_040611255.1 Kitasatospora sp. NPDC002965
CCCGCGGCCCGGCGGGTGGCCGGGCCGCGGGCGGCGGACAGCGGTGCGCGTCGGACGCCGTCGCGTCGGACGCCGTCGTGTCAGACGCGGTCGGCGGCGATCAGGACGTACTGGAAGGAGCCGTCCCGGTACGAGTTGATGAACGCCTCCTCGATGCCCGTGACCAGCGAGGACGCGGTGGCCCGCAGCTCCCAGTAGGGCAGGGTCGCCGGGGTCAGGTCGATGACGGCGGCGGGCACCAACCGGTTGTCGGCCATGGCCCGCAGGTACTCGCGACGGGAGTGGATGTTGCACTCGAAGTGCGCGTTGATCTGCGACACGTACTTCGACGGCTGGCCGTAGATGGGGTTCCAGCAGCCCGTGATGGTCACGTACCGGCCGCCCACCGACAGGATGCGGGAGTGCTCGGCGAAGAGGTCGTGCAGGTCGACGTACATGCTGGACTCGTTGTTCCAGGACGAGCGGACCGAGCCGGTGTCGAACGGCGTGGCCAGCATGTTGCAGACCCGGGCGCGGACCGAGTCGTCGATGCCCAGCTCCCGGGCGCGGCGGTTGCCGAAGTCGGCCTGCTTGGCGGAGAGCGTGACGCCCTCGACCTTGGCCCCGAAGCGCTGGTGGGCCATCACCATGGAGCCGCCGCGGCCGCAGCCGGCGTCGACGAGCGTGTCGCCGGCCGTGACGTCGCCTAGGTGGTCCAGGAGGACGCCGGTCTGTGCGGACTCCAGCCGGTGCAGCTCGGCGATCACCTTCTTCTCGCGCTCGCTGTCTCCCGGCTCGCCCAGCGCGGAGTGGTCGACGTCGCCGATGCCGTAGTGGTGGTGGTAGAGGCCGTCGACGTCGCCGAGGCGCAGGTTGACGGGCCGTGCCTCATGGTCCCAGTAGCGGGCGATGTCGCCCTGGTAGGGGGTGGCCGGCCCGGGGACGGTGGCGGTGCCGTTCAAGGGGGCGGACCCGTTCAGGGGGGTGATGTCGGTCGTGGTCATCGGTCATCTCCTCGCTTACCAGAAATCAGGCAGGCTGTAGCGGTAGGTGTTGGTCTGGTGCCAGTTGTGGTTGCCGTCGACCCAGACGGCGACGCCGCGCAGGAAGCGCACCACGGTCGGTACCGGGCAGGCGGCGGCCAGGGCGGCCGCCTCCGCCTCGAAGGCGTGCATGAGCTCGTTGTGGACCTCGACGCCCTTCAGGTAGGCGTCCCGCTCGGAGACGCCCTCGCGTTCGGCGATCACCACGGGCAGGTTGAGGTGCCGGCCGGGGCTGGCGAGCTCCTTGGTGTAGGAGTACAGGTCGTTGACGATCGTGGTGGCGTTGGAGGCCAGCGCGATGACCCGCTGCAGGGCGGGCTGGGCGTGGAGGTCCGACGGCAGTTCGTAGCCGCCGACCGTGTCCGTGATGGTGGGGCAGGGGCGGAAGTTGTTGAACTGGCGCATCGCCAGGTACTCCCACACCTCGGGGACGTACTCGGTCTCCGACCAGGCGGCCTCGGCGAGGTAGCCGAGGTGGAGGCGGGCCATGTCGTGCCGGAACCGGTCCGCCTGGGCGGGGGTGGCCGTGCGGGTGAAGTAGTCCATCGCGGAGCGGTACGCGCGCCGGGGGGCGTCCGACCCGAGGGACTCCGCCCAGTCCGGCCTGTAGGCCTGCGTGGTGTGGAGCGGGTCGAGCGCGGTGTGGGCGAGCAGGAGCCGCCCACCGAGGCCGACCGGCGAACCGCCGTGGTCCTCGCAGTAGTAGTCGTCGACGGCGTTCTCGGCGGCCATCAGCCGCGTCGCGATCATCAGGTGGTCGACGGTCGGGGCGTCGGGGTGGCAGGTGACCATGTAGCGGCCGAGCGTGAAGCCGTCGAACTGGTCCTCCCACTCCGGCGGGTAGAGCTGGACCTCGTCCTCCGCCCAGGCCTTGATCCGGCGGCTGACCTCCGCCACCCGCTCGGGGTCGGGCTCCGCCACCGGGTGCCAGTACAGGCCGGGGATCGGGTCGCCGGTCTTCGGCGGGCCCGTCTCGGGCGCCGGGCGTGACGTTTCGCCATCGTCCGCACCGGACGCCTCGGCCACCACCGGCGCCTCGTCGCGCGGCGCGAAGTGCAGGCCCGCCGTGCCCAGCCCGCTGGGACCGCGGAGGATCCGGTCCAGGGCCACGGAACTCACGACCGCACCGCTTCCGTCCGGACGTGCTCCGGCACGCCTCGCTCGGCCACGGTCCGAACGTCCTCCGGTACGCGCCGCGCGGCGGCGGGGACGAACCGCGCGCGCCACGGCGTCCGCGGCGTCTCCGGCCTGGTGCCCAGGGGCATGGGGGAGCCTCCCTCCGAGAAGGAACTACAGGGGATGACGGATCGTCATATAACCCGGCGTGAACGGGATCTCCGCAAGCGGACCCGTCTCGCTCGCTTCCCAACGGTAGGCGGGGTGGCAGGTCTGGAACGAGCCGAACGATCTTCTACACCCGATCGGGTGAACGTATCCACCTACCGCGTTTGAAGCGCACCGGCGGGGAATCGTCGACCGTCCGACCTCCCTCCGCCCGGGGCCGGAACGGCTTCCCCGCACGCCAGGGCACCCTCCCCCACCTGTCGGCGGATCCGGCCGACCACACGAACCCGCGCCGATCCCCCGGATCCGAAACCCGCCACCGCCCGGACACGGGCGCCACGCACGGCATCACCCCCGGCCGAAATCGATCCCACGTTCGGTAGAGCTCACTTCAGTTCGATTCCCGACAGCCCCCCCGGGCGACCGTCCGGGCGGTGGACAGGGCCGGTGGACAGGGCCGGTGAACGGGCCGGCGGGTCCGCCGGGATTCGGGCGCGGCAGCCGACCGGGGTACAACTTCCCTGCGGTGCGGTCTCCTTCCGGCGGCGTATGCGGGTACCTCCGGGGGCCGAGGAGCGGGTCCTCAGTCAGGGCGACGATCCGGTGGCGAGCAGCCGCGAGGCTGAGGTCGGGGCGGACGCGGTTCGCCCACAACCGAGGAGAAACCCGTGAAACGTCGCCTGGCCTACGTCGTGGCCGCAGCGGCCTGTCTCGTCCTGGCCGCGCCCGCGGCCCCCGCGCTCGCTTCGGCGGCGGGTGCCCCGTCCACGGCCGAAGCGGCCGAACCCACCGAGTCCACCGAGTCCGCGGAGACCGCCGACGCGGCCGAGGCCGAGGGCCGGGACGGCCGGTCCGACCGGTCCGCCGCCCGGCAGCGCCGGCAGGCCCTGGCGGCGCTGACCTCCGCCGGAGCGGTCTCGGCGATCGCCGAGATCCGCGACCGCGGCGGGGTCTGGCGGGGCGCCTCGGGGGTGTCCGACCTGGCGACCGGCGCGCCCGTACGCGGCGACGGCCGCTTCCGGGCGGGCAGCGTGACCAAGGTCTTCGTCGCCACCACCGTGCTGCAACTGGTCGGCGAGCGCCGCATCGGTCTGGACGACGCCGTGGAGAAGCACCTGCCGGGCCTCGTGCCGAACGGCGCGAACATCACGGTGCGCCAGCTGCTGAACCACACGTCGGGGCTCTGGGATCCGACCAACGAGAGCGGCGGCATCTTCCCCGAACTGTTCGACCCGGCGGTGTTCCGCGCCTGGTACGCGGACGGCGGGCTACAGCGCACCGTCACCGCCCGCCAGTTGGTCGCGGCCTCCGCCGCCCACGCGCCGTACTTCGCACCGGGCGCCGAGTGGCGGTACTCCAACACCAACTACGCGCTGCTCGGCCTCCTGATCGAGAAGGCCACCGGGCGCGAGTACGGCCAGGAGATCACCCGGCGCGTCCTGCGGCCGCTCGGGATGGACGACAGCTCGTTCCCCGGCAGCGCGAGCGCGATCCCCGGCCCGCACGCCCACGGGTACTGGACGATCGTCGACGAGGCGGGGCCGGTCCGCAAGACGTACGTGGACGTCACCGAGCACAACCCCACCTGGGCCGGCGCCGCGGGGGCGCTGATTTCCAGCACCGACGACCTGGTCCGCTTCGAACGAGCTCTACTCAGGGGACAGTTGCTGCCCGCTTGGCTGATGCGAGAGATGACGGACGCGGTGCCGACCGAGCCCGGCGGGCACCAGCTCGACTACGGCCTCGGCCTGGCGCGATACCAGCTCTCGTGCGGACCGGTGCTCGGGCACAACGGCGGCATCTTCGGCTACGACACCCAGCTCTGGGGCACCGCCAACCGCCAGGTCGCGCTCTCGTACACCGGCCGCGGCGACGAGCAGGACGAGGCCGCCCAGATCACGGCGATGCGGGCGTTCCTCGAAACGGCTTTCTGTGGCGGCCGCTGAACAGTCGGGCCGGACGGCGGCGGTGTGACTCACCGTCCACGCGGCTGACGGGGAACGGGGAGGCGGCCGGAAGTGCACCGGCGGCCTGCGGACGTCGTCGGCGGGGTCCTGGGCGGCGCCTGCGGCGCGGCGGGCGCGTCGATCGCGGCCCAGGAACTCCTGCCGACGGGTGAGCGAGACTCACCACCGCAGGCGCGCCGGACATACCCGTCGCCGGGGCCTGCCCCGGCGACGGGCTACCGCAGGCGCGTGTCCCGGGCCAGCGAGTCGATGAGCTCCTCGACGCTCCGCTCGGGCAGGCCCCGGGACACGAACCACGCGCCGACGTTGCGCACATCCCGCTCCAGGAACGACAGGCCGCGCGGGTTCGCGATGACGTCCACGATCTGCGGGACGTCGATGATCACCAACTGGCCCTGATGAACCAGGATGTTGTAGGCCGACAGGTCCCCGTGCGCGTAGCCGTCGGCCGCCAGCAGCGACAGGCTGCGGCCGAGCTGGCGCCAAAGATCCCCGATGTCGGCCTCCTCCGAGCGGAGTTGGGCGAGCCGGGGCGCCGCGGTGCCGTCCGCGGTCCCGACGAACTCCATCAGGATCTCGGTCCCGGTGATCTGCACCGGGTAGGGCACGGCCACCCCCGCCGTCCAGAGCCGGCAGAGCGCCGAGAACTCGGCCGCCGCCCACTGGCCGGCGATGGCCTCCTTGCCGAACGCGGTGCGCTTGGCCATCGCCCGGGAGATCCTGGACTCCTTGTGCTGGCGGCCCTCCAGGTAGCCGGAGTCGCGGTGGAACATCCGGTGCTGGGAGTCCCGGTAGCGCTTGGCCGCCATCAGGGTGCGCCGCCCGGTGCCCGGGACACCGCGCTCCAGCAGGAAGACGTCGGCCTCCTTGCCCGTCTTGACGATCCCGAGCTCGGTGTCCACGGCCGCGAGTTCGGTCACCACCCAGGCGGGCCGCGGCTCGGGCCCCTTCTCGGTGGGGGTGGACCGGTCCCAGGTGGACCAGCGGTCGCCCTCCGCCGGACCGTCGGCGGAGGGCGGGGACAGGAGGGCGGACTCGTCGAGGCCCTCGGAGGTGTCGGCCGTCCCGGCGGGGAAGTACTCGGGCTCGAAACCGTCGAACCCGTCCATCCCCTCGGACCGGCGGCCGCGCCGGGACCCGCCCCTGGGACGGATACGGGAGAAGGAATCACTGTCGGAAAAACGCTCGCGCACTGCGGTGGCTCCTGAGGAGATGACCCACCGGGGCGCGACCGATGCGACGCGCTGTCAGCCGGTGGGGAGAAGACGTACGAGGGGGGCGTATGGCGCGCGCACGAAGGCGCGCCGCATCACGGCGGCAACCATCCGGACACACCTCCTCGTCATCGACTCCTCGCACCGCATCGGCGAGGACACCCAGAACCTAAGCCGCTGCCTCCCCCGGCGCAACCCGTTTATCTCCCCCTCCCACCGGGGCCGGTCCCCGTCCGCCGGCCGCCGGAGGCGCTCCCGCAGCGGTGCTCGGGGTTCTCGAAGTCGAAGCGGCAGCCGGCGTCCCACTCGGAACGCTGGTTGCCGTGGGCGGGGATGCCGCCGGCGTCCTTGAGCATCCTCGCCACGTGGAGGAGGTTCCAGGTCATGAAGGTGGTGTTGCGGTTGGTGAAGTCGTTGTCGGGGCCGCCCGAGCCGGGGTCGAGGTAGGACGGGCCGGGGCCCGCCTCGCCGACCCAGCCGGCGTCGGCCTGCGGAGGGACGGTGTAGCCGAGGTGCTGGAGGGAGTAGAGGACGTTCATCGCGCAGTGCTTGGCGCCGTCCTCGTTGCCGGTGATCAGGCAGCCGCCGACGCGGCCGTAGTAGGCGTACTGGCCCTCCGCGTTGAGGACGGAGGAACAGGCGTAGAGGCGTTCGACGACCTTCTTCATGACCGAGGAGTTGTCACCGAGCCAGACCGGCGGAACACTCTGGCACCCTATCTGAACAGCCACGATATCCGGAAAGGTCCAGCACCCTCTCCTGTCCGAGCGTTCGAACGCTCGTGACTGCGCCCCATTGCCGCAGGCAACAGGACGCAATCAGTGAGCCTTGGCCAACAGTGTCTGCCTGACGTGACCCCAACGCCGTCCGCCCGAGGTGGAGACCATTCTCTACGGCTCAGGCCAGCGGGCCTCCGTCTCTTGGAGATGGCGCTGAAAGAGGTACTCGACCTCGTCGGGCGCGCACTGCATCCTGGCCTGCTGCCAAGCGCTGTCGAACGCGAACGGAGAGCGGCTGAGCCGCTGGAGGCGGAGCGCCCGCAGGGGCGTGATCGGGGCGAGCATGACCCGCCACAGGGCCATCCTCACCCCCGTCCGTCCGGGGCAGGCCGGTCCGGCAGCGCGGCGGCTGCCTTCAGCGCCTCAACGGACTGCCGGAGCAGGACCTGCATGGCCGCGTGCTGGGTCTCCAGGTCCTTGAACCCGGCACCGACCGCCTCCCACTGCTCGAGGAGCAGGTGCCACCAGGCATTGCAGGACCTGCCGAGGGGCAGTGACCGCACGGCCGAAGAACTCGCCACGTACGAGGTCGGACACAACCTTACGCGTACACCAGGACGCCCCTTCTGCCGAACCAACGTATTCCTCAAGCTTCACCGACCGACCCAAGCCGTCAACACGCCGACCGATCAGCGATGTTGACCGCCGACGCCCTCACGGGCTGAGGGCCTGCTGCCCATCCGACCACCTGTCAGGAGAACCGATTAGACTCCCCCGGTGAACGTGGATAAAAGAGTCACGCCGCTGGACCTTGCGCGCCGGACACCGCCTCCGGTGTCCGGCCTCTCCGAGGCGGAGATCCGTCTCGCGCTGGAGAAGAACTGTCCCGAGCTCGTCACCCTTCTGCACTGGCTCGGGTGCTCGCTCGACGAAACCTCCTCCGAGTGGATCCGGCTCCGCGGAGCACCGTGGGTGTCGACCATCGTGAACCTGCAGACGCCGGCCCGCCGGATCTTCGAACTCTGGCAGGAGTTCCTCGGCGATGACAGCCGTCCGCTGCTCGAGCTGCTGGTGTTCGAGCACGGCTTCTGTCGGCCGGCCGCGACGTCGCAGGGGCTTCCACCCGGAATGCACTTCGCGAAGACGCTTCACGTGGTCCGACAGCGGATCGGCACCAAGCTGCATCAGCACGCGCTCGACGTGACCTGGCAGCGGCCCACGGTGTTCTCTCGCGCACTGCGTCTGGCCGAGGTGTACCTGGACGCCGTGGTGAACGATAGCGAGTTGACCAGCGTGAACGCTCGTCACCAGTTCAGCGGACGGCTCGGCCAAGGCCCGGTGCTGCTCAGCAGGTTCGAACCGGTCGGCACGGCCGAGCTGTCGCGGTCCGTCGGGCTGATCCGACGCTCGATCGAGGAGGGCAACAAGGTCACCGACGCCGTGCCGTACCTGCTGGAAGGCTTCCTGCGTCTGCACGACAGCACCGGCGACCGCAGGTACCTGGGCCAGATCATCGAGGCGCACCGGGAGTTCACCGACGCCGAGAAGAGCACCGCCTGGCGACTGCACATCGCCGAGGCGTGGCTGCGGCTGGCCGACGGGCGCCCGATGGACGAACGGACCGCTCACTACCTCGATCAGGCTGCCACCACCCTCGACGTGATCCGAAACTTCGTCAGTGGGGAGGCGGTACGCCATACACTCCTGCTGACCATCGTCGCCCAGGCACGCGCGGTACCCGAGTCGGAAACCGTCCAGCTCGCGCTGCGCGGCCTGCCGAGCCAGTTCGGGTTCGAACAGCAGGTACAGCGGTTCGTCGGTACTGGGGCCCCGGCGTCGTCGTTCCCGGAGTTGGTCCTCGGAGCCCTGAATGAGCGGTTCAAGGGCTCAGGAGAGCCGCTGATCAGGCGTCTTCTCGCCGACTGGCACCGAGCGTGCGCACAGTTCGTCGAGCACCCGACCCCGACCCGGCTCGAACTGCGCCGTACGGTCCTCGACCTCCTGGAGGGCCGCACGGCTGGTACCGCCCTGACGGACACGCCGAGCCGGATGCGGTACGCCGACGACCTGCTCCATGTGGCGGCGCTGAGCGCCTCGCCCCAGTACTGGGCCGAGGGGGTAATACGGCTCGTGCGGGAGGCTGCCGACGACCCGTCGACGTGTGTCCCCCTAGTCGTCCTGGGCCGGGAGGCCGAACTCCGGCGGAGTGTCAGTCCCGCCGACCGCGCCGCGCTGGAAGCCCGGCTGGCTGGCCTCGTCCCGGATCCCGCCTCCTGGGTCCGGGCACTCGCCGACGGTGACGCGGGTTTCTACTACACTCGGGCGGCCACCCGCGCAATGACCAGCCCAGACGTGACCCGGCGCAACCTCGGTGGCCGCAGCAACGTGGTCACCGTCGAGGACCACCTGGGTTTCGCCTCGTCCACCCTGGTCTTCAAGCCCACGCACACGGACAACGTCGAACGCGACACCCGTACCGCGCAGGCCGTACAGACCACACTCGACCGCGTGGGCGCCGGCACCCGCTTCCGCACCAGTGACCTGATCACCACCCTGGACGCGGACGAGCTGAGCAGCCGTTCCGGCCTCGCGCCCAGCGTGAACGTGATCACCGTCCGACGGTTCGAGCACGGAAAGGTGCTCGCCGAGCTGCTCTCCCCCGAGACTGAAGACGCATCCGCGGACCTGCTCAAGCAGTCGGCCGCATTCCTCGCCTACATCCACGCCGCTCCCCGGCCAGGCGATGTTAGGCCCACCAAGGTGCGTGCCAAGGTGCGCGGTCGGGTGCGGATGTGGCTCCGCGACGTCTTCCCCAAGGGCGCGGACAAGCTTGTCGACCAGGCCTTCGACAGCTGGTGGGCGTTGCTGGCCGACGCACCCACACTTCCCCGTCGGGACGCACACGCGTTCAACTGGCTCGTCACCGACAACGGAAAGATCGTCGCTATCGACCTGGAGGCGACGGGCCACGAACCGGTCGGGTGTGAACTGGCCCAGCTGACGGACGACGTGCCAGCCCTGTCACCCGGGTCCTGGGACCTTCGCCGTGAGGTGTTCGAAAGCTACGTCGAAGCGCTGCGCGAGTGCACGGGTGAGCCGTACGACGATGCGGAGGTCGAACGGATCTGGGCCGTCTACCGCGCCTCACTGGTCGTCAGGGCGGTGCGGTGTCTGACGGATCGAAGCAGCGACCCCTCGCTCCGCCGGCACGGCGAGGCCATGCTGGACGAAATCAGCGCCCACCCGGAGTGGGGCTCCGTCCACGAGGTGGCCGTCACCCTGCGCGACGCCTGGGCCGAGCGGCGCGGCGCCCCAGGGGGCGCGCCGCTGCGGGAGCTCAACCTCGGACGCAAGTGGCGAATCAGCAAGGCGCTTGCCTACCAACTGCGTCACAACCCGCACCTGCCAACGAACCCGCAGGGCTGGGCACGGCTCGACGACCTCCTGTCCGCCCTCTCGGAGGCCGGGCAGCCCGCGTCGTCCGCAGAGGTGCTGGCCGTCGCCCAAGCCTTGGACGAGCCGCGCTTCGAAGTCTGGGACGACCTGATCCGCGCTCGCTACGGCCACACCACGTCCGCACCCGACGACCACGCAGTCGGGGCACCGGACGGAGTGCTGTACCACGCTACGGCTTCGGTGAACCTGCGTGACATCTTCCAACTCCGCCAGGGCCTGCGGCCGATGGCACGCAAGGCCGTCCACCTCACCACCGATCCACGAACGGCGGTCCTCGCCGGACGGCGACACGGTCCCGCCGTACTGCTGTCGGTCCACGACCCGGCCGCCCACGGCCTCGAATGCCGCTACGCCGGGGGCACCACCTGGCTGATCGACGCGGTGCCGGCCGGGGCACTGGCGGTAATGCCACTCCACCAGCTCTTCTCGGCGCACTGAGCCCAGAGCGGTCCTGCTCGTCCCTTGGGGCCGACAGGACCGCTCTGCACGGCGCTTCGGGGGGCACGGTGTCGGCCAGAGTGAAGCTCGACGCGGGCACACCCACTGGCGGCGCCGCGAACCAGGACGGCAGCCTCGTCAGCAAGTTCGTCCTATGGTACGAAGCCCCCGGCAACACCTGGCGCTTCGGCATGTCGAAGGCCGACACCAACGGCTGGTCGGTCGACCAGGTGATCCCGGCCGCACACACCCAGCTCGGCACCTGGACCCAGGTCATCGGCAGCTACGACCACCCGAGCGAAACCCCCGACGCCCTGGAGGCCAGCCCTATACCTCCGCCTCGACAGCGCGAACGTGATGATCGAGAAAGCCTGGGGCCGGCCCATCGTCGAACTGGAAAAGGCTTCGGTCCGTCTCCCGGTCAAGGACCCGCTGCTGCGCGCAGCGATGCACAGGCGGCGGGCCCACCTCATTGTGGTGTCCAACTCGGCTGCCATACACCAGGACCGTCTGCATGCACTCACCCAGCCCGGCCACGTCCCGGCCTTCGAGGACCTCGACCAGTTCACCCGGACCGCGAGCGCGCTATGGACCGCCTACGCCGAGAGCACCACCGCGTTGCAGACCATCCGCGCCACTTCGTCGCCGCTCGTGAGTACACACTCGCGAGCTGCGCCCCTGGGTCGAGCGTGTCCAGGCCGCCACTGCGCGTTCCGTGCGGGCTCGTCCTCTGGGCCTGCCAGCCAATCAGCCCTCGACTCCACCCTGAGGTCGGCCGGTCCGGCACGTGGAAACACGGCGACGAACACTGGTCACCAAACGGGGGCCTTCCCGGGCAACCGGTTCCACGGAGGCGTGACGGCTCAGCGGTGTTCGGGGTTCTCGAAGTCGAAGCGGCAGCCGGCGTCCCACTGGGAGCGCTGGTTGCCGTGGGCGGGGATGCCGCCGGCGTCCTTGAGCATGCGGGCGAGGTGGAGCTGGTTCCAGGTCATGAAGGTGGTGTTGCGGTTGGTGAAGTCGTTGTCGGGGCCGCCCGAGCCGGGGTCGAGGTAGGACGGGCCGGGACCCGCCTCGCCGACCCAGCCGGCGTCGGCCTGCGGAGGGACGGTGTAGCCGAGGTGCTGGAGGGAGTAGAGGACGTTCATCGCGCAGTGCTTGGCGCCGTCCTCGTTGCCGGTGATCAGGCAGCCGCCGACGCGGCCGTAGTAGGCGTACTGGCCCTCCGCGTTGAGGACGGAGGAACAGGCGTAGAGGCGTTCGACGACCTTCTTCATGACCGAGGAGTTGTCACCGAGCCAGACCGGGCCGGCCAGGACGAGGATGTCGGCGGCCATCACCTGGCTGTAGAGGACGGGCCAGTCGTCGGTCTCCCAGCCGTGCTCGGTCATGTCGGGCCAGACGCCGGTGGCGATGTCGTGGTCCACGGCCCGCAGGACGTCGACCTGGACGCCCTGGCGCTGCATGATCCCGGCGCTGAGGTCGATCAGGCCCTGGGTGTGGCTGCGTTCGGGTGAACGCTTGAGGGTGCAGTTGATCACCAGGGCGCGCAGGTCGTTGTAGGCGGCGGGCGGCGAGGACATCGGCGGCCTTTCCACGGCGGACGGTCACCCACCAGTCCACCCCGGCGCCCGTGGCCGCGCCCGCCGGGCTGCGCCGACCGGGCTGCCGGGCACCCGGGCGCGTACCGGTGGGCGGGGGGGGGACGCCGGTCCCGGCCGGGCCGGCAGGACCACCCTCGGGGACGACGACGCCCGCCCCCTGCACGCGTCACCATCGTTCCGTCCCCTCCCCTCGGCCCGGACGACAGCGACAGCAGAAGGAGAGCGCCCATGGCCCCGAACGCCTCCCCCGGAACTCCCGGTACTCCCGGTACTCACGCCTCGCCCACCGCCCCCGTCTCCCCCGCGCGTCCCGCGCACCCGCGCCGGGTCGCCGTCGTCGGCGCCGGGATGGTCGGGCTGGCCACCGCCTGGTTCCTCCAGGAGCACGGCGTCGAGGTCACCGTCCTCGACCGCGAGGACGTCTGCGCGGGCGCGTCCCGGGGGAACGCCGGGTGGCTGACGCCGGGGCTGGCGTCCCCGCTGCCGGAACCGGCGGTCCTGCGCTTCGGGCTGCGCGCGGTGTTCGACCCGGCCTCCCCGGTGTACGTGCCCCCGAGCACCGACCCCGGGCTGATGCGGTTCCTCGCCGGGTTCGTCCGGCACAGCACACCCGGTCGGTGGCGGCGCGGGATGGCGGCGCTGGTCCCGCTGAACCGGCTGGCGCTGCCGGCCTTCGACCTCCTGGCGGCGGGCGGGGTCGCGGCACGGACGCTCCCGGCGGCCTCGTTCCTCGCCGCGTTCCGGACGGCCGGTGAACGGCGGGGTCTGGTCGCGGAGTTGCACCACCTGCGGGTCGCGGGCCAGCCGGTGGAGCACGAGTTGCTGGACGGCGGGCAGGCCCGGGCGGTGGAGCCGGCGCTCTCGGAGCGGATCGGCGCGGCGGTGCTGCTGCAGGGCCAGCGGTACCTGGACCCGGGCCGATTCGTGCACGCCCTGGCCGAGGCCGTGCGCGGACGCGGCGGGACGATCCTGCCGGGCACCGCCGTCGGGGCGCTCCGGGACCGGGGCGGGCGGGTCGAGCTGTTCACCGGAGACGGGGACGCCGAGGACTTCGATGCGGTGGTGCTGGCGGGCGGCGTCCACCTCGGGGACCTGGCACGCCGGTTCGGCGTGCGGTCGGTCGTCCAGGCGGGGCGCGGCTACAGCTTCGACGTGGCGGTGCGCCGGCCCCCGGCCGGGCCGGTGTACTTCCCGGCGCAGCGGGTGGCCTGCACGCCGTTGGGCGACCGGCTGAGGGTGGCCGGGATGATGGAGTTCCGCCGGCCGGGCGCACCGCTCGACGGCCGCCGGGTCCGGGCGGTCGCGGAGGCGGCGCGACCGCTGCTGGAGGGGGCCGATCTGGACGACCGCCGGAACGTGTGGGTCGGCTCGCGGCCGTGCACGCCGGACGGGCTGCCGCTGGTCGGCGCCACCCGCTCGCCCCGGGTGTTCGCGGCGGGCGGGCACGGGATGTGGGGGATGACGCTGGGCCCGGCCACCGGACGGCTGCTCGCCGAGGCGGTCGCCACGGGGCGGCCCCCGGCCGTGCTGGCACCGTTCGACCCGCTGCGCTGAGCCGTCGGCGTGCGAGTGGGAGGTCGGTGTCAGACGTCGCCGTCCGGCTGCTCCGCCGGCGGCAGGACGGGGGTGAGCAGCATCCGTCCGGCGGGGGCGGTGGTGCCGGTGACGGCGGTCAGCGTGGCGTCGTACACCGGGCGGAGGTTGCGCTGGTGCCAGAGGGCCTCGGTGGTGGCCCAGGCCGCGTCCCGGGCGCGGGCGACGGAGAAGCTGGCGACGAGGTGCTTCAGGGGCTCGGCGGCGCGGGTGTCGGCCTTGCCGATCTGCACCTCGAAGGAGGCCCGCACCTCGGCCTCGACCTGGGCGAGCAGTTCGTTGACCTTGAGGTAGTCGGCATGGACGGGCGGGGTGTCGGGCGTGGTGCGGCACTCGATGCAGGTGGTCACGACGGCGAGCGCGAGGTCGTGGTTGATGTGGGCGTTCATCCCGGCGAACGCGAACTGGATCGGCCAGACCACCCGGTCGGCGCGGCCCTCGAACAACGGCTGCCAGGCGGCGTTGACCGGGCGCCCGGTCTCGGCGGCGTCCACGGCGTCGAAGTAGAGGTTGGCGAAGTCGACGTCGAGGTGTTCGATGAACGCCCGGTCCTGGAAGGAGCCGGCAGTCAACCGTTCGCCGACGAGTTCGGTGACGCGCAGGTACATCCGGTTGAAGCAGGCGACGCCGTCGCGCGGGTCCAGCCGGGCCTTGATCGCGCGCATCCGCTCGATGACCTCGTCGACGCTCTGCGCGGCCCTGGCCCGTGGCTGGGTCATGGGGTTCCCTTCCGTAGCGGTCTCCGGCGGGCGGTCGGCCCACCGGCTGCCACGTATACACACCGGGCACCGCCACCGGGCCCGCGCGCCGCCCGGACACACCGCCCCCGGTCACCCGAACCGCCGTACGGCAGCGTCGCCTCCCGTCACCCGGCGGGTGCGGCCGCTCCGGGAGCGCGGTCGACGGCCGACGTGCGGAAGGTCTCGGCCACCGCGATGTTGGCGACCGTCACGCCCGCCATGACTCCCGCCGCGACGGGGTGCCCCACCGCCCAGAGAGCGGCGGCGCCGCCACCGAGCACCACCGCCTTGACCGCGAGGACGAGCGGAAGCCCCGGCCGCAGCCGTGCCCGGGGGGCGGCGAACAGCGCCCAGAGCGCGATGCCCGCCGTCGGCGCCCCGACCCCGAGCAGGATCCGCAGGACGCCCTCGTGGCCTGCGCCGAACCCCCACCAGCCCAGCGAGCCCAAGGCGGCGAGTTCGATCAGGAAGGCCAGAACCTCGTTGGCGGCGTACCAGGGCCGTGCACCGGGCCCGGCCTCACCGACGTTGTCCCCCGCCACGCGCGCCTCCTCTGTATCGGTAGCCCCAGCATGCCACCGGGCCCGGTGCGGCGGGCAGGGTGGCCACCGCTTCTCGCGGCGACGGGGCGCAGCGACACGGAGTGGAACGCGGCGGGGCGGCGCGGCGGGGCGACGCGGCGGGGCGACGCGGCGGCGCCCACGGGCTCGGCCGCGATCCGTCGGATCGTCCTCCGGTGGAAACGCCGCGGGCCGCCACCGGACGCGGGGGCCGGGCGGGCGGGGCGGGGGGGGCGCGCGCGGGGGGGGGGGGGTCGCCGG
>NZ_JBEXNT010000180.1:0-14810 GCF_040611255.1 Kitasatospora sp. NPDC002965
CGAGCATCTCCATGGTGCCGGGGACGCGCTTGTCGAGCTGGAAGTGGAAGCCGGTGTCCTTGACCCCGTAGGAGATCCAGTCCTCGGTGTCCGGGCCCGCCGGCCGTCCCGGTCCGGCTCGGCTGACCGCCGGCGGGCCCGCACCGCCCCCCGACCGTCGCCCGCCGGCCACGCCCCGTCGCCCACCGCCCCCCCCCGCCCCGCCCGCCGTCGCCCGCCGACTCTTCCTCACCGCAAAGGACTTCCGCCCATGCCCGCCTTCCCCGCTCCGTCCGCCTCCGGGCTCTCCCGCCGGACCCTGCTCCGTGGCGGCCTGGCCGGCGCCGGCCTGCTGACGCTCGCCGCCTGCCGTTCGGCGGCCGACACCGCCACCGCCCCCGCGGGCGACGCGGCGAGCCCTCGCCGGGGCGGCGTCCTCACGGTCGGCGCCGGTGTCGACTTCACCCCGGCCCTGCTCTTCGCCCAGAGCGCCAACACCCTCGTCCAGCGCCTGGTCTTCAACACCCTGACCAGGTACGACGACCGGCTCCAGCCGCAGCCCGAGCTGGCCACCTCCTGGCAGGTCTCCCCGGACGGCACCTCCGTCACGCTGAAGCTGCGCGACGACGTGCTCTTCCACAGCGGCCGCAGGTTCACCGCCGACGACGTGGTCTTCGCGGTCAAGAACCTCCAGAACCCGGTCCGTTCGGCCCAGCTGCGCTCCACCGCCGCCGCCGTCACCGACTTCCGCAAGAACGGCGACTTCGAGCTCACCCTCACCCTCGCGCACCCGGTGAGCAACATCTTCGACCTCTTCGAGTTCATGATCATCCCGGACTCGGCCAGCGTCGAGGAGGCCTTCGCCGGGACGAAGCTGATCGGCACCGGCCCGTACACCTTCACCGACCGCAAGCCGGGCAGCTCGATCACCTTCGCCCGCAACGAGAAGTACTGGAACCCGGGGCGTCCCTACCTCGACGGCGTCGAGATCAGGATCGTCCCGCAGGCCGAGTCGCTGCTCTCCTCCCTCAAGACCGGCCAGACGCACCTCTCCTACAGCATCCGCGGCAAGGACGTCGCCACCCTCAAGACCGACCCGCAGTTCCGGATCACCTCGTACGACACCGGCGCCGGCGCCTACTACATCGGCGCCAACGTGACCGGTGAGCACGTCTCCGACAAGCGGGTCCGCCAGGCCATCGCGTGGGCCGTCGACCGCGACCGGCTGGTCCAGCAGGCGCTCGGCGGCTACGGCACCGTGTCCTCCACCCCCTGGCCCAAGTCCTCCCCCGCGTACAGCGAGGCCTCCGCCGGCCGCTACCGCCACGACCCGGAAAAGGCACGCCAGTTGCTCAAGGAGGCCGGCCTGACGGGCATCACCCTGCCCTTCGCGCACTCCAACGACCCCGGCAACACGGCCATCGCGCAGATCCTGCAGTACGACCTCAAGCAGGTCGGCATCGAGACCGTGCTGCAGCCCACCGACTCGCCGACCATGCAGAAGCAGCTCATCTCGCAGACCATGCCCGCCCTCTGGACGCTGAGCCACGGCTTCGCCCAGCTCCACCCCGCCACCCTGGCGGTCAGCGCCTACCCGTTCAACGAGGCCAAGAACAGCTCGCACTTCTCCTCCCCCGCCTACACCGAGATCGTGCAGAAGGCGTGGAAGCGGCCCGACAGCGACAGCCCCGAGGCCAAGGCGCTCTACCAGCAGATCACCGACGTCCTGCTGGACGAGCAGTTCGTGATCGACCTCGCCATCGCCGGCCTGACCGAGGTCGCCGGCAGCAAGGTGCGCGGTGCCACCCTCAACAAGTTCGGCTACCTCAACCTCGACGACGCCTACCTGACGGCCTGACGGACGGCCCGACCGATGCGAACCTTCCTCCTCAAGCGGCTGCCCTCCGGGCTGCTCGTCCTGCTCCTCGCCTCCTTCCTCGTCTTCCTCATCCTCCGCCTCATCCCCGGCGACCCGGCCACCACCCTGGCCGGACCGGACGCCGGCCCCCAGGCCGTCGCCGCCATCCGCGCCCAACTCGGCCTGGACGAACCGCTCGTCGGCCAGTACCTGACCTGGATCGGCAACCTGCTGAGCGGCGATCTCGGGCCCAGCTACGCGATCGGCGGCCAGGTCTCCGACCTGATCGGCAACGGCATCGCCGCCACCGTCCAACTCACCCTCGGCGCCCTCCTCCTGGTCGTCCTGCTGGCCCTGCCGCTGGGTGTCCTGGGCGCCACCGCCCGCCGACGGCCGGTCGCCGCCGCCGTCCACGCCTTCACCACCGCCGTCCTGGCCGTCCCGCCGTTCGTCACCGGCGTGCTGCTGGTGCTGCTGTTCGCGGTCACCCTCGGCCTGCTGCCCGCCGGCGGCCACGAGTCGTTCCTCGACGCCCCCGACCTCGCCCTCCAGTACCTGCTGATGCCGGCCGTCTGCCTCGCGCTGCCGAGCGCCGCCGTCCTCGCCCGCTACCTCAAGGACGGCATCGAACGGGCCCTCGCCGAGGACTACGTCCGCACCGCCACCGCCGTCGGCGTCTCCCGGCGCCGCATCGTCTGGCTGCACGCCCTGCCCAACGCGCTGCCCTCCGCCGTCACCGTGCTCGGCCTCCAGGTCGGCCACCTCGTCGCCGGCGCGGTGCTGGTGGAGCGGATCTTCGCCTGGCCCGGACTCGGCCAGCTGATCGAGCAGGGCGTCATCCGCCGCGACTACCCCGTCGTGCAGGACCTCCTGCTGCTGATCGTCGCCGTCTACGTCGCCGTCCAGCTGCTCACCGACCTGGCGTACGCCTGGCTGGACCCCCGGATCCGGTGGGAGTAACCGATGACCGCCCTGACCGCCCCCGCCCCGTCACCGACCGCCCCGGCCCCGCCGCCGGCGCGGCGCCGCAACCGCTACCTCGCCGGGCTGCTCACCGGACGCGGCCTGACCGGCCTCGCCCTGGTCGGCGTGGTCGCCCTCGCCGGCCTGCTCGCCCCGCTGCTCACCGACCTCGACCCGAACGCGCAGAGCGCCCTCGCCCTCGCCGGGCCGAGCGCCGAGCACCCGTTCGGCACCGACGACCTCGGACGGGACCTCTTCAGCCGGGTCCTGCACGGCATCACCACCGACCTGGCGCTGACCTTCGGCGCCGTCCCGGTCGGCGCGCTGCTGGGCTGCTCGCTCGCCCTGCTCGCCGCCTCCCACCGGTGGGCGGACGTCGCCGTCCAGCGCTCCTTCGACCTGGTGCTCGCCTTCCCCGGCATCATCCTGGCGCTCGCCGTCACCGCCGTGCTCGGGCCGGGCCGCTGGCCGGTGTTCATCGTCATCGCGCTCGCCGAGATCCCCGGCTTCGGGCGGCAGCTGCGCTCCGGCATCCTGGTCCAGCGGGAGCGCGAGTACGCGCTCGCCGCGCGGGTCGGCGGCGCCACCCGGCGGCGGGTGCTGCTGCGGCACGTCGTGCCCAACGCGGTCGACCCGCTGATCGTGCAGACCGCCGTCGCCCTCTCCATCGGGGTCTTCATCGAGGGTGCGATGAGCTTCCTCGGGCTCGGCGTCCGCCCGCCGGAGCCGACCCTCGGCTCCATCCTCAGCCAGTCCGTCGGCTACCTCTCCACCCATCCGACCTTCGCGGCGGCCCCGCTGGCCGCCACCACCGCGCTGGTGCTCGGCTTCACGCTGATCGCCGAGGCCCTGAACCGGGGGATCCGCCGATGAGCAGCCCTGTCCGGGACACCCGCGTCGTGCCCGGCGCCACCGACGCCCACCCGGGCGACGCGGGGCCCACCGACGCCACCGGGAGCACCGGAGCCGCCGGAACCACCGCCGGTTCCCCCGCTTCCGCCGCCCGCACCGTCCTCCGGGTCCACGACCTGACGGTCACCTTCGGCCCCGGCCCCGGCGCCGGAACCGCCGGCGCGGTGACCGCCGTCGACGGGGTCGGCTTCGAGCTGGCCGCCGGGGACACCCTCGGCCTGGTCGGCGAGTCCGGCTCCGGCAAGTCCACCACCGCGCTGGCACTGCTGCGGATGCTGCCGGCCGGCGGCCGGATCACCGGCGGCTCGGTCGAGCTGGCCGGGCAGGACCTCGCCGCCCTGCCCGAACCGGCCCTGCGCGCGCTGCGCGGCCGGCGGATCGCGATGATCTTCCAGGACCCGATGTCCTCGCTCAACCCGGTACTCACCGTCGGCCGCCAGCTCGACGAGGCACTGCGTGCCCACGGCACCGCAGGACGGGCCGAACGATCCACCCGGGCAGTCGAGTTGCTGGACCTGGTCGGCATCCCCGGTGCCGCCGACCGGCTGCGCGACCACCCGCACCAGTTCTCCGGCGGCCAGCGCCAGCGCATCATGATCGCCCTCGCGCTCGCCAACGACGCCGAGGTCCTGGTCGCCGACGAGCCCACCACCGCACTCGACCCGACCGTCCAGCAGCAGATCCTCCGCCTGCTCACCCGGATCAACCGGGAGACCGGCACCGCGCTGGTGGTGATCAGCCACGACCTCGGGGTCATCGCCCAGACCTGCCGCCGGCTGCTGGTGATGCGGCACGGCCGGGTGGTGGAGTCCGGGGAGACGTCCGACGTCCTGGGCGCACCGCAACACCCGTACACCAAGCAGTTGCTGGCCGCCGTCCCGCGGCTCGACGCACCCTCCGGGGCCGCCGCCAACAGCACCCCCGGCGCCGAGCCGCTCCTCGCCGTCAGCGGCCTGCGCAAGACGTACGGCTCCCGCAGGCGCGCCGTCACCGCCCTGGACGGCGTGGACCTGGTGCTGCACCCCGGCGAGACCCTCGGCCTGGTCGGCGAGTCCGGCTCCGGCAAGTCCACGCTGGCCCGCGCCCTGGTCCAGGTGCACGCGCCGAGCGGGGGCGAGATCCGGTTCCGGGGCCAGGAGTTCGGGCGCGGCGGCGAGCGTGCCGCCAGGCGTGAACTCCAGATGGTGTTCCAGGACCCGTACGCGTCGCTCAACCCGCGGATGACCGCCGGGCAGATCGTCGCCGAACCGCTGATCGCCCACGGCTACGGCGACCGGGCCGCGCGCGAGAAGCGGGTGACCGAACTGCTGGAGCAGGTCGGCCTCGACCCGGCCACCGCCGACCGCCACCCGCGCGCCTTCTCCGGAGGGCAGCGTCAACGCATCGGCATCGCGCGGGCGTTGGCCCCCGAACCCAGCGTGCTGATCTGCGACGAACCGGTCTCCGCGCTGGACGTCTCGGTCCAGGCCCAGGTGATCGAGCTGCTCGCCCGGCTCCAGCGCGAACTCGGCCTCGCCATCCTCTTCATCGCCCACGACCTCGCCGTGGTCCGCCAGGTGAGCCACCGGATCGCCGTGATGCACCGGGGCCGGATCGTCGAGACCGGACCGGCCGACCGCGTCGTCACCGCGCCGCAGCACCCCTACACCACCGAACTCCTCTCCGCCGTACCGCAGCTGGCGGCGCCGGCCCCCCTCACCGCCCGGAGCACCGCATGAGCAGCACGTCCGACCACCGACCCGCGGACACCACAGGCACGACGGACACCGCGGACGCCACGGGCCCCGACGCCGCCGACCCCCACCACCGGGACCCGTACGCGGGCTTCCCCGGCACCGTCGGCCGCACCTTCCGCGACTCCACCGCCGCCTGGCCCGACCGGGTCCGCCCCCGCGAGGGCGCGCCCAACATCGTCGTCGTCCTCGTCGACGACATGGGCTACAGCGACATCGGCCCGTTCGGCGCCGAGATCCCCACCCCCACCCTGGACGCCCTGGCCGAGAGCGGCGTCAAGCTGGCCAACTACCACACCATGCCGCTCTGCTCGCCCGCCCGCGCCGCCCTGCTCACGGGCCTCAACCCGCACCGGGTCGGCTACTCCTTCGTCGCCAACGCCGACCCCGGCTTCCCCGGCTACGGCATGGAGGTGGCCGGCGACATCCCCACCCTCGCCGAACTGCTGCACGACGCCGGCTACGCCACCTACGCCGTCGGCAAGTGGCACCTCACCCGGGACTCCGCCTCCAACGCCGCCGACAACCGCGCCAACTGGCCGCTTCAGAAGGGCTTCGACCAGTACTACGGCGTCCTCGAAGGGCTCACCAGCCTCTTCCACCCGCACCAACTCGTCCGCGACAACAGCCCGTTGGACATCGACGAGCTGCCGGACGGCTACTACTACACCGACGACATCACCGACCGGGCCATCTCCATGGTCACCTCGCTGCGCGCCCACGACGCCGACAAGCCGTTCTTCCTCTACCTCGCCCACAACGCCGTGCACGGCCCGCTCCAGGCCAAGCCCGAGGACCTCGCCCGGCACCGGGGCCGCTACGACGAGGGCTGGGACGAGCTGCGCACCGCCCGGTTCGCCCGCCAGCTCGCCGCCGGCCACTTCCCGCCCGGCACCGAACTGCCCGACCGCAACTCCGAGGCCGGGTACGAGGTCGGCCCGTGGAACGAACTCACCGAGGTCCAGCAGAAGTTGTACGCCCGCTACATGGAGGTGTACGCGGCGATGGTCGACAACGTCGACCAGAACCTCGGGCGACTCCTCGGCACCCTGGCCGAACTCGGCGAACTCGACAACACCATCGTGGTGTTCACCTCCGACAACGGCGGCACCGGCGAGGGCGGCGCCGAGGGCACCCGCAGCTACTTCAGCCGCTTCGTCCACCACCCGAACCTGCCGGCGGACTGGAACCCCGACGTCCGGCGCGAGATCGACCTGATCGGCGGCCCGCAGTCGCTGGTCCACTACCCGCGCGGCTGGGGCATGGCCTCCAACACGCCGTTCCGCCTCTACAAGGGCCAGACCCACGCGGGCGGCGTCCGCGTCCCGTTCGTCCTCTCCTGGCCCGCCGGCCTGCCCCGCGCCGACGGCGACAGCGGCGTCCGACCGCAGTACCAGTACGTCACCGACATCCTCCCCACCCTGCTCGAACTCGCCGGCGTGGAACGGCCGTCGGACCGCACCGGCCGTCCCGTCCAGTCCCTCGACGGCATCAGCTTCGCCCCCGTCCTGCGGGAGGCGGCCGCCGGCTCCACCCACCACGAGCAGTACTGCGAGATGACCGGCAACCGCAGCTACTACCGCGACGGCTGGAAGCTCGTCACCCTGCACCGCCCCGGCACCCCCTACGACGACGGCGAGTGGGCGCTCCACGACCTGCGCACCGACCCGACCGAGATCCACGACGTCGCCGACCGCCACCCGGACGTGGTCAAGGAACTCGCCGCCGCCTGGGAGACCGCCGCCCGGCACAACGGCGTCTTCCCGCTCGCCGACGGCAGCGGCGCCCTCGCCCTGCGGCACCCCGACGACGCCCGCCTCCGCCGCCCGGTCCGACTGCTCGCCGGCACCCCCGAACTGGAGCGCTACCGCTCCTCCCGGCTGATCTCCTTCCGCTCCTTCGCGATCGAGGTCGAGCTGGACCGCCACGGCCCCGACGACCAGGGCGTGCTCGTCTCCCACGGCGACCAGGGCGGCGGCTACAGCCTCTACGTCGAGGACGGCCGGCTGCGCCTCGCCTACAACCAGTACGGCGACCTCACCGAGGCCGACGCCGGCCCGCTCGCCCCCGGCGCCCGGCTGGTCACCGTCGAGGCCACCGCCGTCGCCGACCTCAGGTGGGAGTTCCGCGTCCTCGTCGACGGGGTGGAGACCGGCCGGCTCGGACCGGTCCACCAGCTCATCGGCATGGCCCCGTTCCAGGGCATCAGCGTCGGCGTCGACCGCAAGTCCCCCGTCTCCTGGCCGCTGTACGAGCGCCACCGCTCGTTCCGGTACAGCGGGGGCCTGCGCGCCGTCACCTACCTGCCCGGCGAGCCCGCCCCGTACGACCCGGAGACCGTCGCCGGGGCACTGCGGGAGGCGGCCGCCGCCTTCGAGTAGCCCCGCGTTACCCTCGTCCGGCCAGCAACTTCTTGAGGGGGACCAGTGATCGGCGAACTCCTGCCCGCGTCCGTCGTCGTCGAGACGGCCTACGACGACCCGGCCGAGGCCCGGCTCGAACCGGCCGAGGCCGAGGTCGTCGCCCGAGCCGTCGACTCCCGCCGCCGCGAGTTCACCACCGTCCGTCACTGCGCCCGCCTGGCCCTCGGCCGGCTCGGCGTCCCGTACCGCCCGCTGGTCCCCGGCCTGCGCGGCGCGCCGAGCTGGCCCGACGGCGTCATCGGCTCCCTCACCCACTGCGCCGGCTTCCGCGCCGCCGCGGTGGCCAGGGCCGGTGACGTCGTCTCCGTCGGCATCGACGCCGAACCCGCCCTGCCGCTGCCCGAGGGCGTCCTCGACGCCATCGCCCTGCCCGCCGAGCAGCGCCGCAACACGGCCCTCACCGCCGCCCACCCCGACGTCCCCTGGGACCGCATCCTGTTCAGCGCCAAGGAGTCGGTCTACAAGACCTGGTTCCCCCTCACCCACCGCTTCCTCGACTTCTCCGAGGCCGAGCTCACCCTCCGCCCCGACGGCACCTTCGACGCCACCCTCCTCGTCCCCTCCCCGCTCCCCACCCTCGCGGGCCGCTGGCGCGTCGACCGGGGCCTCCTCGCCACCGCCATCACCGTGCTGCCGGAGGCGTAGGCGGGGCCCCGCCCCGGCGCCTCTGGCAGGATGGCGCGGACCGTCCCGTCCCGAACAGAGGTACCCGTGAGCAGCGAGTGGACCGTCCATGGCAGCCGCACCGTCTACTCCAGCCCCTGGGTGGAACTCGACCTGGTGGACGTCGAGCCGGAGGGGATGCCCCGCTACGAGCACCACCTGGTGAAGTGGGCGCCGGTCGCGGCAGCCGTCGTCCTGAACGAGCGCGACGAGGTCCTGATGATCTGGCGCCACCGGTTCACCACGGACGCCTGGGGCTGGGAGGTCCCCTGCGGCATCGTCGAGCCCGGCGAGAGCCCCGAGGCCGCCGCCGTCCGGGAGGCCGAGGAGGAGACCGGGTGGCGGCCGGCCTCGGTGGAGCCCCTCGGCTACACCCACCCCGTCGGCGGGATGAGCAACGCCCGGCACCACGTCTTCCTCGCCCGCGGCGCCGTCCGCACCGGGCCGCCCGTCGACACCCACGAGGCGGACCGGATCGAGTGGATCCCGCTCGACCGCGTCCAGGGGATGATCGACCGCCGCGAGATCGTCGCCGGCGTCGCCCTCGTCGGCCTCCTCCAACTCCTCGCCCGCCCCACCCCCCGCTGACCCCGGGTCGGCCGACTCCGGCCGACTCCGCCGGAGCAGCCCGAGGCCCCACCCGGGCCGCCGAGCGAACCGGGGCCCGGGTGGGGCCTCGGGCTCATGCTCCCGGGACACGGACGGGGCGACTGTGGAGGTAGTCGCCCGCACCCCCAGGGCGGGCCCGTCCGATGTCGAGGCGTTACGATGAGTACACAGCCAACTACCGACGCGCCCGCGGTCGCCGTCACCGTGCACCCTGCCCGACGGGGCGGCGGTGAGCTCGGCAAACCGCTGGCCCACGGGATCCTGACCAGCGCGGAGACCGTGCTGGTGCCGGATCCTCCCGAGACACTCGCCAGTCCCTGGAAGAGATACCTCGTGCGAATATCCCGGTCACCCGGAGACGGGAAGGACTCCCAGGCCGTGCTGTCCGGCGGGCTGAGCCTGTCGGCGGTCAACGGGGACGGGATCACCGCGGCGGCGGCCGTGCTCACCCTGGTCAGCCCTTCGCGGTTCGGCGTCCACGTCGAACGGGTCTCGCCGGCCCGCCTCGCCGAGAGCCTCGTCCGCCACCACGGCGACCAGTGGGCGGTCTACGCCGAGCTCGGCTTCGGCGTGGTGCGCCCGGAGGGACTCGCCCCGCCGGAGAAGTGGTGGCTCGACGCCCTCACCGCCGACGGCGACGTCTCCTCCGGCGCCGAGGAGTACGAGGAGAGGACATGCTGCAGCAGCCGCACGTGCTCACCCTGCACCTGACCGGACCGTGGGCACGATGACCACGCCGCAGGACCGGACGGGGGACGTCCGGGACGTGCGCTCCGTCCGGCTGCAGGACGCCGCGCTGGCGCTCGTCGCCCTGTTCCCGGAACTGTTCTACTTCGGCACCCTGATCGTCCCCTCCACGACGTGGGAGCAGCGGCTGTGGATGCTGCTGCTCGCCGCCGCCGAGGGGGCGGCGCTGGTCCTGCGCCGCCGCCGCCCGGTGGTCACGTTCGGCGCCGTGTGGGTGATCGCCACCGGCGCCAACCTGCTCTCGATCGCCCACGTCTTCGACTACACGCCGTGCTTCGGCCTGCTGATCGCCCTCTACACCGTCTCCGAGCAGTGCCGGCGGTCCGTCGCCCTGCCCGCGCTCGCCCTCGCCTTCGTGCCGCTCTCGCTGGCGATCTACTCCACCGTGGCCTTCTACGGCGGATCGTCCACGCTCCCGGTGCTGGTCGCGAACATCGCCTTCTACCTGCCGATCACCCTCGCGGTCTGGTGGCTCGCCCGGTGGAGCCGGGCGGCGAGGAGGGCTGCGGAGCGTCAACAGCAGGAGGTCGCCGAGGCCCGCCGGCGGGTCACCCGGGAACGGGTGCGGATCGCCCGGGAGCTGCACGACATCGTCGCCAACGCCGTCGCGGTGATGGTGATGCGGGCCGAGACGGCCCGGGTCACGGCGTTCGAGGACCCGGCGCGCGGTGAGGCCTTCGAGCACATCGAGGACCTCGGGAGGTCCACGATGGCCGAGCTCCGGCACATGCTGCGGCTGCTCCGCACCTCGGAGACCCCGGCCGAGGAGGGCAACACCCACGGCCTGGGGGACCTGGACCGGCTCCTGGCGGACATCCGCAGGGCCGGCGTCCAGATCTCCCTGGAGACGCGCGGTACGCCGCTGCGGATCGACGACAGCGTCGGCCAGACCGCCTACCGCCTCGTCCAGGAGGCGGCCACCAACATCACCAAGCACGCCGGACCGGGGACCCGGGCGGTCGTGCGGATCACCTGGGACGAGTCGCTGATCATCGAGGTCGTCGACGACGGCGCCGGGCGGCCCCCGGGCGCGCAGCGGGAGCTGTCGACCGGGCACGGGCTGCTCGGGCTGCGCGAGCGGGTCGCCCTCTTCGGCGGCCTGCTGAGTGCGGCCCCGTACGGTCCGGGCTTCCGGGTGGCCGCGGCCCTCCCGGTCTCCACCGCCCGCGCCACCGGCGCAGCGGCCGTCGGCGAGAGCCGACCCGCCTGAGCACGCCGGATCTCGACACCCCGAGCGCGCACCTCACGCACCGGACGACAGCAGCGCCCCGGTAGAGGCGCGCCCCCGGCCCTTCCTCGCACGCGTACGAGCGGTTCGAACCGCCGACATCCGCCTTGTCAGAGCGGCGCTCGGTGGAATCAGTGGAAGGCGTCGGAGAGGCGGGTGAAGGTCCGGCCGGTGGCGAGGAGGGTGGGGAGGGCGGTGGCGAGGCCGCGGGCGGTGCCGGCGGCGGGGTGGTTCATGTGGGCGATGACGATGGCGCCGGGCGGGGCGTCGAGGAGTTCGCGGTGGACCTGGGTGGCGGTGAGGGTGGCTCCGCCGTCCGCGTTGGTGGTGAAGCCCGCGACGGGCTGGGCGAGGTCGGCGGCGATGCGGGTGGCGACGTCGTCGTAGTGGGCGGTGCCCGCGCGGAAGTAGCGGGGTGGCCGGCCGAGCAGCGCGGTGAGCTTTTCGAGGTTCCCGGAGATCTCGTCGTAGACCTCGCCCGCGTCGCCGGTGCCGAGGATGCCGTAGGCGGAGCGGCCGGTGACGGACAGGGGGCGGTGGGCGGTGCCGTGGTTGGCGATCTCGAAGAGGGGGTCGGCGGCGAGGTCCTCGAAGGTCGCCGGGTTGGCGTCGATCCAGCGGGCGTTGAGGAAGAGGGTGGCGGGGACGTCGTGGGTGCGGAGGGTCTCGATCAGCCCGGCGTCGTAGCCGGAGCCGCCGGGTCCGCCGCAGGCGTCGAAGGTGAGGGCGATGGCGCGCTCGCCGTCGGGGAGCGCGCTCAGGACGCCGGGGACGTCGAGGCCCCAGTCGGTGGGGGCGGCCTCGGCGTAGCGGGTGGTGACGGTGGTGCGGGTGGGGAGCGGGACGGGGATGGCTGCCGGGGCGGAGGTGGGTGCGGGCGTGGGGGCGACCGTGGGCGTCTCTGCGGGCGCGGATGTGGGCGCGGATGTGGGCGTGGGCGTGGGGGTGGGTGAGGCGTTCGGTGGAGGGGTGGGAGGGCCGGGCGGGGTCGGCGGACGCGCGGTGGAGGGCCGGCACGCGGCCAGCGCGCTGCCGGCCGCGACCGCCAGGAGGGTCCGCCGGCTGAGTGACATGGGGAGCCTCCCGGGCTGTCTGATGTTCAGATGATCCACGTCCCATGAAGAGACTGATCGTCAGTCCGCGCAACCCGGGCGACCTTCACGGGGCTGCCGCGTGAACGTGAGGTCCGGCTCACCCGTGGTTCACCGGGGCGGGCGGGAGCGCGGGTAGGAGGCGGGAAACGTCCCGGGCGAGTCGGAGGATCTGATGGCGGACGATGTGCACGGCGAGAAGGGGTTACTGGGCCGGCGCGGGCTGCTCGCGGCCGGCGCGGCCGGGGCACTCGGTGCGGCGGGTGCCGGCGCCGCCCGCGCGGAGGGGGGAACGCCCGGAGCTGCGGACCGGACGATCACGCTCACCGGACGGCTGCCGACCGGGGCCCCCGACTTCGTCTACCTGCCGTTCGACGTGCCGGCGGGGGTGCGGGAGGTCGCCGTCACCTACCGGTACGACAAGCCGACCGTTCCGGCCGGCACTCCGGGGAACTCCTGCGACATCGGGCTCTTCGACGAGCGCGGCACGGACCTCGGCGGGCGCGGCTTCCGCGGCTGGTCGGGCGGGTTCCGGACGGAGTTCTCGGTGAGCCGCGAGCAGGCGACCCCCGGCTACCTGCCGGGACCGGTCCGGCCCGGGCGGTGGCACGTCGTGCTCGGCCCGTACCAGGTGGCACCCCAGGGGCTGGAGTACCGGGTCGACGTGACCCTCCGCTCCGGGGCCCCGGGGGGCGTCTTCACCCCCTCGTACCCGCCGGAGCGGGCGCGGGGGCGCGGGCGCGCCTGGTACCGGGGCGACTGCCACCTGCACACCGTGCACTCCGACGGGCGGCGGCTGCCCGCCGAGGTGGCGGCCGGTGCCCGGGCCGCCGGGCTGGACTTCCTCGTCTCCACCGACCACAACACCACCTCCGCCCACGGTGTCTGGGGTCCGTTCGCCGGGCCGGACCTGCTGATCATGCTCGGCGAGGAGGTCACCACCCGGAACGGCCACTGGCTGGCGCTGGGTCTGCAACCGGGCCAGTTCGTCGACTGGCGGTACCGCTCCCGCGACGAGGCGTTCCCCCGCTTCGCCCGGCAGGTGCGGCGGCAGGGCGGCCTCGTGGTGCCGGCGCACCCGTTCTGCCCGTACGTCGCCTGCCAGTGGAAGTTCGGGTACGAGGACGCCGACGCCGTCGAGGTGTGGAACGGCCCGTGGACGTACGACGACGAGTCGGCGGTGGACGGCTGGGACGCCCGGCTGGCGGTGGCGCTGCGGCAGGGCCGGTCCTGGCTTCCCGCGGTCGGCAACAGCGACGCGCACAGCGCGCCGCAGGTGATCGGCTCGCCGCACACGGTCGTCCTGGCCGAGGACCTGACCCGGGACGACGTCCTCGACGGGATCCGGTCCGGGCGCAGCTGGCTGGCCGAATCGGCAACCGTCCAGTTGGAGTTCACCGCCACGGGGAACGGCCGGCAGGCGGGCATCGGCGAGGAGCTGACCGTCCCGGCGGACGCTCCGGTGGACGTCCGGCTCGCGGTCGCGGGAGTGCCGAACGGCACGGTGCGGTTCCTGACCGACGAGGGCCAGCTGCACCAGGAGTCGTTGCCGGCCGACGGCGCGGGCACGGTGGTCTGGCGGACGACGGCCTCGCTGGCGGCGTTCGTCCGGGCGGAGGTCCGGCGCCCCAGGGCCGACGGGACCCCGGGGAAGGGCAATTCCATGGGGCCGGACCTGCCGTGGGGCCCGATGGCGGCGCTGACCAACCCGATCGTCCTTCAGGTGGCGGAGTAGCGCGAAGGGCCCCGGAGGCGAGGTCCGGAAGGGCAGGCGTGAGGAGCGCGGGGAGGACCGGCGGGAGGTATCGGGAGGGGGAGGACTCGGGGCCGCGCGGTGGACTAGGTTGATCTCCGACAGCAGTCACTCGTGGGGACGAGGCGGTCGGCTGTCCGCTTTGCCGGGTTCGGCCCGCCTGTGTTCCGCGTCGGGCCGGCCCGCGCGCTCCGGCCGTCCCGCCCCGGCTCCCCGTCCTTCCCCGCCCGTGAAGGGATCAGCAGCTGTGAACCGTACGACCGTAGGTGGGCCCGAGCTCGGAGGCGGACGGGGAGCGGGCAGCGTGGTCGTCCTCTCCGACCCGGCCGCCGGGGCCGGGATCGGTGCGGTCGCCCCGCTGGTCGCGGACGCGCTGTACCCGAGCGTCCACCTGCGCGCGGAGGACTTCCAGCGGGCGGTCCGGCAGGGGTACGTCGCGCCGCACCTGCCGGAGGCCCGGCGGCAGAACGTGACCGCACTCGCGGCGGCCGCGCAGGCCGCCTTCGCCTTCGCCTCGGGCGGCTACCAGGTGGTGGTGGAGGGCTCGGTCGCGCCGACGGCGCTGGACTCCTTCCGCCGGGAGAGCCGGGCGACGGGGGCGGCGCTGCACTACGTGGTGCTGAACGGGGGCGCGAGCGCGCACCGGAGCGAGGGTGGCAGGGGGACGGCGGAGGAGACGGCCGGAGCCGTGCTGGCCGGCCTGCGGCGGGGGGCCTACCTCCTCGGGTGGTGACCCCCGGGGTCCCCGGGGTCCCCGCGGGGCGGGTGACCGCCCTGCGTCGCCCGGCGTCGGTCGGCGACCAGAACGGCCGCCGGCCCCGTCCGGCGCTCCCGGGACGACGGGAGCGCCG